>CAJNCQ010000004.1:0-214778 GCA_905221265.1 bacterium
GGAATTTGAAGCTCGTAACTGCCCAAGCTATCCACTACTGGTGTTTCCTTCAAGGAGTCCACGTTAGTGTCTGTTAAGTCAAGATTTGGACTATCGACATCTACTGTAAATTCCGCAATTCTCCACCACTTATTTAAGGTTTGTGTATTGCGAATGCGAACAAAACGAGTTGTAAATTCTTGCACAATATCAGAAGTTCGTTGCCCTGATAAATTTTGAAGCGTTGTCCAATTTGTACCATCTGCAGAATATTCGATGACACCAGATGCTAGTTTATCTCGTTCCCCTTGCATCAGATGAACTCGTTTTACTTTGTGCAGTCCACCTAAGTCCATTTGTACCCAGGCTTGCGCTGGTGTGACATTGGTCTGATCAACATGTGCCATCATGGATTCTGTGTTTTCTCGACCATCTTGCATCTGAACAACACTTGTTCCATATTTGTAAACAAGGTTTGGACTTAAACTAATAGTGCCCCTAACCTTCTTACTACCCAATTCTAGGGGTCTGTTAACAGCAATTTCACGCATGGCAAGCCAAGCATTATCCTTCTTAGCTGTTGCTATCATACGAACAGCTTGAGCTGTGATATCGAGGTCATTAAATTCCAGAATACGTTCTCTACCAGTATAAGCAGGGCTCGTTATGGCTTCCCATTCTCCATGTTCATTTTGATATTCAACAAGAGCATTACTAAAGGTATAATTATCGGCCGTATTAGTACCCGTAGCGAAACCTAATTTGTGTATTTTAATTGCCTTATTAAAGCGCAAGCCTACATAATCGCCTCTCTCAATCACAATGGTTGTTTTGGCAATCACATGTGTATCAAAGTCACCATCTGTGACTTCTTTCAATCCGCCTTCTATTCCAGCACGATTCGTAATAAATGTTGTCACAAATTTATCTGGATTCAACATTGCTTGGATATGTAAGGCTAAGTATTCTTTGAGATTATTGATAAATGGTCGAATATGTTGGACACCAAATTCTGCGTATTCATAATGGTCAACGTAAAAGAAGGCATACTTAACTGACTGGTCATAATGTTTGACTCCGGCCTGATAATACTCCCACACCTTGGCATCATTCTTTTCAGTAAGACCTTCTGTAGCTGTTAGGAAAGCTTCAAGCGCGTTCATTTGATCTACTGTATTCTCTAACCAATAGTGAATTTGTTCGATTAATTTCTGATCACCTTTTTCTTTAAGTAATAGAGCATTGGCTTTCAAACCAGCAAAAATTTCCCTCAACTCTTTTCTTTCAGTATCCAGATTTTGACCAGATTTGAGTTTGTTATAGAATTCTGTCAATTTTGGAGCCAATTCTACAGACTCTTCTAATTTAGTGACATGGGGAGGTCTATTTTGATTGCGCATGTGTTTTCCGAGTTCTCGAAAAGCCTTCGAAACACTGCTTTCTTCAAAATGATCATTAACTACATAGTTAAAGGCCATATCGTTGATTTGTTCTGCTTCTTCTACACTTCTCCATTGTTTCCATCCATACTGAGCCATATCAAAAAGTGCCACTTTAGATGCTTCAGATTGTTGCATTGGATTTAGCATAATTCCTTGTGCAAGTGATAAATCAACATTTGGATGTAAGAATTTTTCACCGCCTCCAAGAATTAGGTGGGGTTTTGTATTATCATTACATGGCCAGTTAATCCAGAACTGAATTGGACGGTAAGTCTTACCACCTTCTGTTAAATTTTTCTTTAAGTTCGTTAAGAATGTTTGGTCAACAGCCCCCCAGACCTTTCCACCAGTAAGAGTTAAATGGACATTTTCAGGAAGATATTCATTCAAGGTTCGAAGTTCAGCTTCAGTTCCTTGCCCCATGTACCAGGCAGGAACAAAAATCATATCTTTACGGAGACCACTGTATGTTGTTTGTTTTTCAGTCAACCAATTTGTGATATCCTTCATCAAGCGAACATAACTATGGTAACCACCAACTGGGCTTGGTGCATCATCTGCAAGCACACCAAATTCACGCACTCCCACGTCCAACAACTGAGTAAACTTAGCCTTTATGGTTGCAAGATCAGCCTGGTAATGCGCTTCATTGCCAAAGCGGATACGATTGTTCATAAATGGATGGATGGTCCAAACATAACGTGTCTTTGTTTGATTACCGACACGTGCAAGTTCTCGGATTTCAGCCAGTTTTTCTTCTGGGTAAAGTTCACGCCATTTCTTATTGTGGTATGGATCATCTTTTGGTGCGAAATAGTATTGAGTTAACTTCAATTCACTTCCATAACGCATCAATTCTTTACGATTTTCATTAGACCATGGATTTCCATAGTAACCTTCGATAAACCCACGGTTCTTGATTTCAGCGTAATCTTCCACTGTCACATTGCGAAGGACTGGCACTTGACTTTCCTTGAGCATATGTTTCAAGGTTGTCAAACCATAAAAGACCGCATCTGTGTCTTTTCCGACGATGAAGATAGAGTTGTCCTTGATGGTCAGAGCATAAGCATCAATTTTGTCAAAGAGACCTGCGGAAACCTTGGACAAGTTTTGTTCTGCTTGTGAACCTTGTCCATGCACTCCAAGATAGATATTAGTTGCGCCAGAAACGACCGTTTTACTAGTTTTGTAAGATACTTGATTGTCCTGCAAAACGCTCTTCAAGCGATTGCGAGTATAGATATCGAGTTGATCGCCCATTACCAGATTGACTTGCTTACGAAGGGCTGTGACACCTTCTCCATAAGTCACTTTTTGTGGAGTTGGAAAGACCTTGTACTCTTTTTTGAGATAGTCTGAGCTCTTGCTGGCAGCTTCAATACTGGCTTCGCTAGCTGGTTTGCTTGCAGTGAATTGATCTGCCAATTCAACTGTTCCATCACCTGTTTGCTCTACTTTTGGAGTTTCAGGTGTAATTGGTTGACTAGGTTTAGCGATTTCTTTATCATTTTGTCCTCCACTCATGGCTTCAGACGGCTTTGTTTCATTCTCTGGAATTCCAGGTGCTTCAGCTGGTTTAAGATTATTTGTCGAATCAGTAGAACCAATCGTTCCTGTAGTTTCTCCATTTCCAACTGTCGAGCTAGCTTCCTTCCCAGCATTTTCTTCTGCTTTCTTCAAAACTGCTGCAAGTTCATCAGGTAACTTTTCCAATGGCTGAGCTTGAGTTATAGTTCCCTCTTTATCTCCTACACTACCTGTTTCTGCTGCCTCTACTAAATTAACACCAAAGATACTGGCACCAATCATAATAGAAGCTACTCCAATAGCGAATTTACGAATACTGTAATGACAACGTTTATTGAAAAAATTTTTATCCATCTTTATCTTATCTCCTTTCATCCAAACACGAAAGTAAACGATTCCATTTTTACTAGTAAAGACGGAGAGGCCTAATCGGTCCTCTCCATCTCTTCAACTCATTTATCGATGTGATTTTTTATCATCGACCAGGCTATACCAATAGGATAGCATTAGACGCACAAACTAATCCTCTTTTCGTTTTGCAGTTAACAGGGCTGCTGACAAGGCCAAGCTAACACCTGCCAAGAAAATGGCTGTTTCAGATTCTCCCTCACCTGTTTCTGGTAATCTATTTTGCTCTTCTTTTACTACTGAAACATTTGGTTTTATAGTCTGGTCATGAGCTAATAGCTCTACTGGATAATCTGGTTTTTCAAGAACAGGCGCTTCCTCATTTCCTACCGTGGCTAGAACACCATGATACTCTGGAAGTTTATGTTCTAGAGCCATTACAGCATTAACGCCGCCCTTAAATTTAGGTTTCTCAACGCTTGGTGCCGCTTGATCTCCTACAGTAGCAAGAGTTCCTGTGTATTCTGGAACTTCGTTTACTGCTGCTTCTACAAAGTTAGCACCTCCTTTGAATTCTGGAACTTCATTGACTGCTGCTTCTACAAAGTTAGCACCTCCTTTGAATTCTGGAACTTCATTGACTGCTGCTTCTACAAAGTTAGCACCTCCTTTGAATTCTGGAACTTCATTGACTGCTGCTTCTACAAAGTTAGCACCTCCTTTGAATTCTGGAACTTCATTGACTGCTGCTTCTACAAAGTTAGCACCTCCTTTGAATTCTGGAACTTCATTGACTGGAGCTGGCTCCTCGCCTTTACTACTTGAAATAGATGCTTTCACTCCTACTTCAACAATGCGATCCTGAGCCTTTCTTTCTTCAGAATGAACAAGACTTCTAGTAGTACCCAAAACTTGAATATAGTCAACTTTTTCTCCATCTTGTCCTTCAGAAACGATACGACGTTGACCTTGAGCAAGTTCAGGGTTTTCACGAATAACTTCTTTAAACGGAAGCGGAGTCTTTTCAATTTCCAAACTTGGAGTTTCTGCTACTAAGTTCTTAACGCCTTCTGTTGGTGTTGTTTGGAAGGTAGACTTAAAGTGTAAACGATATTCTTTCACCAGATTTCCATCTTTGGAAACAAGACGAACCAGTGTTGGAAGATTGGCATTTCCAGAATCCACAACTGTAACTACTCCATGTCCACTAGTTGTTGCAGTGACTTTTGGTTTTGAACCCATTGTTGTTAGAGTGTAATCTGTCACATTTGGATCAAAGTTTTCCAATGCTTTTCCGTCGATCGAAATAGTCGCTGATGGTGTTTCCACTTCTGATCCCTTGCCTGCAGAGTAGGCTGTAAATTCTACAAGTGCAAGACCATTGGTGGTAGCCTTACGAGTCATGCGCGCACGAATAGCTGTCGTTTGAACCGGTTCAAAGTTAAACTCGATTGGTTTACCAGCTACTAATTCTCCAGAAGCTTTGTAAGAAATTGGTGCCCAATTTTCTGCCTTGTTAAATGGATGATCGGCATTTTCTTCGTAACGAGAAATCGTACTTGGTTCTGTAAAAGCAGGACCAATATATCTTTCTAGAACCATTTTCTCTGGAGCATCTGTGCCACTATCTTTAAAGAACTGAATGGCTACTTTCCCAATAGATTGAGAAGCAATTTTTCCATCCTTCTTAAAGAGTAATCCAACAGAAGTTTCTTGATTTTTCGGAGTACGAGACCAGTTTGTCCAACGTCCATCTTCATTGTATTTTCCATCATTGATATAGAAAATTCGATCATGTGAAGCTGCTTGAGTATCGTTCGTTGTCGAAGCAAAGGCTTTAGAATCAGTTTCATTGTTGCTTGGATTTTCTGAAATGACTTGATTGCCTTTAGAAACAACTGTCACCTGCATTTTAGTCGTTAGATTTGTACCAATGACATGACCGGTAACTTCAAATGTTCCCTCATGCTCTGTCGCATGTTCAGGAATAGCATCCCACTTCACTGCAAGTTTATCTGTAGTCCAATTAGTTGAAGTTGGATAATAAACACTTACTTCTGAAGGAAGTTGAAGATTGTCTCCAACATTCAAGATTTTAGCACTGTTTTCTGCAGCAAGAGGTTGACTAGTTTCTCTCTCATCATTGCGGAAAATTCGATATTCTTTCAACACCGTACCATCTTCTGCTTTCAAGATGAGACGTGTTGCACCTTTTGGACTTGTTGCAGGAACAACTGTTACCAAACCATTATTGCTAGCTGTTGCTGTGATTTCTTTGCTAGATTGAGGAATATAGTAATCTGTCTTAGATGGATTAAAATGTTCAAGATCCTTGCCATCTACCTTGATAGAAATCTCTGAACTTGTTTCACTTAAGACCTTGTTTCCAAGCACAGTTAGCTCTGTCAGACCAACACCTGATGTTCCATCTGCTTTCTTCATACGAATACGAACAGCGTAGGTTTCGACCTTGTCAAATGTGAAGTGATTGGTTTGAGTTGCAGACAGCTGACTTGGAGCATGTAAGTTTTCAACTGCTTTCCAATTGTCTGGATTATTAAATGGATGATTGCTATCTCGTTGCGCATGACTGACATCACTTGGTAAATCTGGAATTTCTTTACCTACATAATATTCAACTACATATTCTTTTGGAAGACCAATTGCTCCATCAGTATAGAAATCAACCGACAAATTGTTGACAAAACGCTTCGTCAAGTCTCCTGAATTACCAAATAAGATAGAAGCCCAGTCATTATCAGTATTTGTTCTCCAAGTAGTCCATCTATTTTTAGCATCTGATGGCGTTCTTGATACAGTCAAATCGTTCAAGGTGTTGGCTGTGTCATCTCCTCCTGTATTGGATACAATGGCAGCTGGTAATTGTGAACCTGTCCATTGTTTAGAGATATTATTTCCAGCAACCACTTGACTAGACACTCGAACATGAGCTTTAGTTGTCAGATTGCTACCTACTAAACGACCATTGATTTCATAGACCCCTTCAGTTTGACTAAAGTTGGCTGGAACCTGATCCCAAACAACATCTTTGTAGATAGTTGTTCCGTTAGAATGGTAAGCCCGGACATTAGCTGGCAATTGAACCGTCTCACCCTTAGGTACTGTGAGACTGATTTCCTCTGCAACTTGCAATCCTTCAACCGTTACAGTCGCTTGAGCTTCAATATCTGTGCCTTCCACATGTCCTTTAAGCGTAAAGCTATGATAGTGCCCCAACTCTTTTTCATCTACCTTATCCCAAGCTACAGATACTTTGCGTGGCAAGCCCTTATCAAATTCTGCTCCAACTTCTTTAGGTAGATTCGGTTGCTGATTGATATCTGTAGAAACAGAAACAGGATGAAGTTTCACAATCTTCTTGCTGACTTTATTTTCTTTAATCACCACTTCAGTGGTTACAGATTCTGTTTTCTCTGTTTGATTATCGATTCGAGGTGTCAAAGTCACTCTTCCCTTAGTATAGAGCAATAGATTCTGACCATTCACCTCAAGATGTCCCCCATCAGATGATTTAGCTTCTAAGTGAATATCTGAAGCCGAAAACTCTGTTTGTGAACCATCCTCATAACGACCAATGACGTGATAAGTTAATACTTGATCTTCAGTGGCAGTTTCTTTTCCTTCTACAACCACTTCCAAACGTTTCAAAGCAGGAGCTTCCTTCACAAACTGAATTAAGTAAGTTTGAACCAAGTCACCCTTTTGGTCACTCAAGAAGACAGAAGCCTGATAACCATTATCAGCAGAAGCTTGCTGAACAGTTACTTGATATCCGGTAGTCTGAGCTCCAACACTTGGAATAGTTGCAGTGTAAGGAAGGGATACACGGTAATAGGTCTTGCCAGACTCAAAATTCTCAAGAGCTTTATCCCCAACAGTAAGTCCTGTAATGCTACTTGTTGTTTCCTTACTACTTGCGATAAAGGTTGCAGTCACTTCACGGTCGTCATCTACCAATTTACCAGTAGCCTCCGTACGTCCACCTTCCTTGTTCAAAGCAGCAGGGTCTTTCAAGGTCCAAGAAACAACATCAGTATCAATCAAGCTACCATCTGTCAGAACAGCTGTGACCGTTTTATCCAAATCAGCCGCATTCGTTCCAACTGGGACTGTAGCAACTTTTGGTAACCATCTATCTAAAGCAATCACTTTAACAAGTGCCTCAGCTTTAGTTTCCAAACCTTCTACGCGTCCAGATACTTTTTTCTCACCTGCGCTTGTAAGCAAGTCAGATGGCATTTCCCAAGTTACAGTCTTTTCCTCAACACTACCGTCACTATAAATAGCTGTTACTGTTTGAGGTAATTCAGGATTTGTCGTCACATCAGTTGTTGCTTTTACAGGAGCAAAGGCTACAAAGTGACGATTTTCTTTCTTACCAGACACCGTTGCGACCGTTGCGCTATCAGATGTCAAACCAGCAGAATCTGCATAAAGAGTAAATTTACCTTCTTTTTCTGTTGATTTTACAATGACAACCCCTTTACCATTGAAAGCACGTCTTTGCCATGTTCCATCTGCTTGAGCTTTGTAGCGTTCACGACTAGCTTGTTCTCCATTATCCACACCAACGATTTGTCCCTGACCATGAAGATTGAAATGAACAAGATTGTTAGCTGTAGGAACCACATTACCATCGCCATCAACAATTTCATAATGGATGTAGGATAGGTCCTTTCCATCTGCAGTGATAACATGCTCTTCTTTAGTCAGACGAACTCTTGCTGGCTCCCCAGCAGTTGTCACACTATCACGCGCAATTTCGTTGCCATTTTCAT
Source organism: bacterium (assembly GCA_905221265.1). Lineage (GTDB taxonomy): Bacteria > Bacillota > Bacilli > Lactobacillales > Streptococcaceae > Streptococcus. The sequence goes on from CAJNCQ010000004.1 coordinate 8,099, forward strand.
CTCGAGCAATCGCAGTCAGTGTGCCTGGTTGGTATTTCACAAGCCACTCAAGATACAATTCACTTGGTTTAGCTCCCTCATGATATGGACGTCCATCTTCTGTCCTTTTCTTAGTAAATTCCTTTTTACCAAGCGACTCTCCATTTAAGAACAATTCGACGCTTGCAGCATTTGAGAAGGTACGAACCGGAACCTTTCCATCAATCAGCATCTTGCGATCCTTAAGGGTCTCTTCAGTCCAGTTCCAATGTGGTAAAATGCGAACAGTTGGCTTTTCTTTAGCACTATACCATTCACTACGGTAAAGGTAGAAATCATTCTTTGGTAAACCAGCTGTATCAATAATACCAAAGTAAGAGCTCTTGACAGGTGTACTATCTTGGTTATGCCATGGAGTCGGTTCTCCAATATAGTCAATTCCTGTCCAGATAAATTGTCCAGCATAGCCAGCACGATCACGGTCAAAAGTCCATGATTCAGTAGCTGTTCTTCCCCATCCAACACGGTCATTACCATAGTCAGATTGTTCATAGTGACGATTTGGACGATTGTCATGTCCAAGGATTTGAGCAGGGTTATAATAAGAATCACGCGTCCTAGTAGCTGAAGAAGTTTCAGAACCATAAATGAGCCAGTCTGGATGCGCTCTACGAACAGCATCATAATTACGTTCACCATAGTTCATACCGACAGCATCCATAATTTCTGCGAGTTTCAAGAAATCACCTGTCGCCGCACGACTAAATTTGTTTTCCCCCATGGTTACATAACGCTCAGTATCAATCGCTTTGATAACTGCCTTCAAGCGTTTAGCAGTTTCGATAGAACGAGGACTACCATTTGCCTCCTCTACCTCATTTCCAAGAGACCACATGACGATAGACGGATTGTTCTTATCACGTTCTACCATTGTTCTGAGATCAAAATCAGACCACTTCTCACCCTTCTTAGCTTCCGGATGAGTTGCATCTTGATCAAAGAACCGTCCATAGTCGTAAGTCTTCTTGCCACCATACCAAGTATCAAAAGCTTCCTCTTGAACCAAAAGACCTAAACTAGCTGCAGCATCAAGCAACTGAGGACTCGCTGGATTGTGGGTTGTTCGAATAGAGTTAACCCCCATATCTTTCAAGAGTTTTAATTTACGATAGGTAGCCTTATAATTCTCTTCTGCCCCCAAGGCTCCATTGTCATGGTGAATACTTACTCCGTGGAATTTCATGCGTTCACCATTCAGAGAGAAACCTTCCTTAGCAGTCCAATTGAAATAACGGTAACCAAATGTATCTTCTGTTACATCAACTAGTTGACCTTCTTTATAAACCTTTGTTTTCAACACATACAGTTGAGGATGATAACTTTTTGTCGTCCAAAGAGTTGGTTTATTAACTAGGATTGTTTGTCTGAAATCTGCAGTTTCATTTTCTGCTAAATTCTTCGTTTCAGAGCGGACTAATTCTGAAACAACCTTACCTTCCTTAGTAAAAATTTGTTGTTCCACAAAGACTTTAGCAGCCTTCTTATCCGTATTTTTAATCTTACTTTGAACCTGTGTTTCAACATTCCCTTCTTTTTGCTCAGCAAGTTTTGGAGTAGTGATATGATTACCATTTTCGGCAACATGGACTTTATCACGATAACTAAGGGTTACATCACGATAAATCCCACTTCCTGAATACCAACGACTACTTGGTTGCTTATTGGTCACTTGAACAGTAATTGAATTTTCACTACCATCCTTGTTTAAAAATTCTGTGATATCATATGAAAAATGATTATAGCCACTTGGATAATGTCCGACAAATTTACCATTTACATAGACCTTTGAATCCATGTAAACCCCATCAAAATTGATACGAACATCCTTATTCTTGTCTGCTTCGTCTAATGTGAAAGTCTTACGATACCAAGCTGTTCCACCATTTAACTGCCCACCTTCATTACGAGCGGGAGACTTGTGATCAAAGTCAAAATAAATACTCCAATCATGAGGAAGATTCAATTTAGACCAATCATGAACATCCACATCTTTTTTTGAAAAATCTCCTTGGGCATTTAGTTTAAAATACCAATCTTTATTAAAATCTTGTTTTCGTTCCGATAATAGCTGTTTTTCCTTTTCAACTTCGGCTTTGTTTGACTCTCTAGACAGCACTTGCGATTTTTCAGAAGAAGGTTTAATCTCTGTGTCTGCTTTCACTTGGTCCTTTTCAGAAGTTTTTTTAGAATCCTCTTTCACTTCTGTTCCAGCTGTTACTGCAGATTCAACAGGCTTTGGATTTGCATCTTCAGATTTCTGTTTGTTATCAGCCTTGTTTCCTTCTTCTACTTTATTTGGAGTTTCCCCTTTAGGACTAACCAATTCACGACTACTCTCGTTAGTAGGTGTAGTAGGTTCTGTATCCTTAGTCACTTTGTCTTCTGCCGATTCAGCTTTTGGTTTTACAAACTCACGCCCACCATTCTCATCAGCCTTTGCAATAGCAGCTGCCACATCATCGGGAAGCTTATCTAAAGGTTGAGCTTGATGAACAGTTGTTTCTTCTGTTTTAGCATTGGATGAAGCCACCTCCTCAGCTTGTACAGCAGAAATACCAAATATACTAGCCCCAATCATTACAGATGCCGCACCTATTGCAAATTTACGAATGCTATAATGACAACGTTTATCAAAAAGTCTTTTGTTCATTGAAATCCTCATTTCTTTTTCTTGATACAAAGTAAGCGTTTACTTTATTTTAAAAAATAACCTCCTTCTGAATACACAAACAAGTACCAAGTTTTATAATATATTTTATATATTAAATATATCAAAACGCACCTTAAATTGCAATTATTTTCCATTAATTTAACCCAATAAAATGATATATAAGAAGGGGTCATTTAAAAGGAATAGTTGCAATGAAAATAGCTTTCGGTTCTAGACTCTTTCTACTACAAATTGAATTCCATTAATATCTTTTTCAAACTTCAAATTTATAGTTTATAGACTGCATTACTCTACATAAAAAGAAGGCGAACCTTGTTCTACCTCCTTCTACACTATTTTCCCTTAAATTCCGCAAAAGTCTGTAAGATTTTGGCTGCTACTGCTGGAGAAGGAGCTCCTTTTAGCTCTAACGTTTCATCTGCATATGGAGTAAGGCCAGCAAAGTCTCCTATCTGAACTGAATAAAGAGATGTCTTAAACAGTTCAATATCGTTTTGATCATTTCCAAAGGCGATGAAGTTTTCCCCACATAACGTTTCAACTGTTGTAGCCTTGTGAGTATCTAAGGGGTTGACATAAAGACACTTTTCATGCGCATGATAAGACAGATGAGCCTGCCCCAGTCTTTCTAACTGACCAAGCAGATCATCAAGCAAATCCTCGTGGTCGCCCATATAAACGACTATCTTAATCGGAGTCCCTAAGTCCTCGAGTTTCTGATGACGAGCTACCTTTAGGGGGTCCACACTGGAGAAAAATGGAATCTTCTCCACAATCTGACCACTATAGTCAAAGCAATCATCTACAAAGAAAGGGAGATTATAAGTCTGGCAATAATCCACTAGCGCCTGATAAACTTTAGCATCGAGATTCCTTTCGAAGATAGCCTTCCCCAGATGATAGGCTACGCCTCCATTCAACCCTATGACCAAGCGCTGACTGAGTTCGGAACCTAATAAACCCAAACAATCCCGATAAGAGCGAGCTGAGGCAAACACAAGCTCATGACCATAATCTTCAGCCTTTAAAAGAACCTGCTGAATCTCCTCGTCTATGGTCATGTAGTCAAAAGATAGCGTTCCATCCAGGTCAAATACGAATTTCATTTTCCTAGTCCTTATTTAGTGTTCGAAGCGCTGACTGATAGGTTTGCTCCATTAGCATGGTAATCGTCATAGGACCAACTCCACCCGGTACAGGTGTGATGTGACTGGCAAGTGGTGCAACGGCATCATAGTCAACATCTCCACAAAGCTTGCCATTTTCATCACGGTTCATCCCTACATCAATGACAACTGCCCCTGGTTTGACAAAGTCAGGAGTCACAAACTTAGCGCGACCGATTGCAACCACAAGAATATCCGCCTTAGCAGCAACCTTAGCAAGATTATGGGTGCGTGAGTGAGTCAAAGTCACAGTCGCATTTTTAGCCAAAAGAAGCTGAGCCATCGGCTTTCCAACAATATTCGAACGACCGATAACAACCGCATTTTTACCTTCCAACTCAATCCCATATTCATGAAACATCTCCATAATTCCTGCAGGTGTCGAAGGAATCATGACTGGATGACCTGACCAGAGGCGTCCCATGTTTAGCGGATGGAAACCATCCACGTCTTTTTCTGGGTCAATGGCTAATAAAACCGCCTCTTCATCGATATGTTTGGGTAAAGGTAACTGAACCAAAATCCCATGCCAAGCTGAATCTTGATTGTATTTGGCAATCAAATCCAACAATTCCGCTTGGGTAATGGTCTCAGGAACTCGCACTACTTCACTACGGAAGCCAGCAGCGAGAGCTGACCGTTCCTTGTTGCGAACGTAGACTTGGCTGGCAGGATTGTCCCCCACCAAAATCACCACCAATCCTGGAACTATACCTGTTTCTTCTTTTAGTTTAGCCGTCTTTTCAGCCAACTGTCCTTGTAACTTAGCTGCAAGAGCCTTCCCATCAATAATCTGTGCCATATTTCTTCTCTTTTCTATCAAATATCTTCTATTATATCAAAAAATGACTTGGCATTCTAACACTTCTTGACTAATAGACCTTATAGTTTGAAACTATAAGAAAAAGCTCTTATCGAGCTTTTAGTGCCTATTTATCTTAGGCAAGTCTATCATGCTTTCTTTTTGACCTTGGGAGCAGGCAAAACTTCGTACATATCCTTGATTAGTCTCGCTAGAAATAACTTGTCTTCAAGGTCTTCTAGTAAAATCATCTCCTTGGCTCCTTCATAAGGACGTTCAAGTCTTGTCTGGCCCAGTTGACCCATGATCGCCTTCACAGGCTTCAATAACAAACGATTATCATAGATTCCCCCAATAATCTTCCCACGATAATAAAGGATATACTCTCCCATCATTGGACGATAACTTATCTCCCCTAGCTCTGATAGCTGTTCAAGAATAAAATCTAAATATTCTTTACTGGAAGCCATAATGCCTACTCCATTTCTTCTAAAAATGAGGTCTTACAAAACCTTACTCAAAAATTCCTTGGTCCGTTGTTCTTGGGTTTGGTCAAAAATCTCCTCTGGCCTTCCATCTTCGACAACAACTCCATCCGCCATAAAGATAACACGGTCTGCCACCTCACGCGCAAAGCCCATTTCATGCGTCACAATCACCATAGTCATCCCTGATTTAGCGAGGTCTTGCATAACAGCTAGGACTTCTCCAACCATCTCAGGGTCTAGGGCTGAAGTCGGCTCATCAAAAAGCAAAACATCTGGTTCCATAGCAAGTCCACGTGCAATTGCAATCCGTTGTTGCTGACCACCTGACAAACTCTGAGGATAGGCCGTCGCCTTATCTGGTAAGCCAACTTTTTCTAACAGTTCCTGTGCTCTTTTCTCCGCTACTTCCTTGCTTTCTCCTTTGGTTTTTATTGGTGACAAGGTGATATTTTCCATCACCGTCATATTGGGAAAGAGGTTGAATTGTTGGAATACCATGCCCATCTTTTCACGCATAGCAAAAAGATCATTCTTCTTATCCGTAATATCAACTCCTTCAAAGATAACCTTTCCCTTACTTGCTTCCTCGAGAAGATTCATCGAACGAAGGAAAGTTGATTTCCCACTCCCTGACGGACCGATAATTACCACAACTTCCCCTCTTTTGATCTCAAGGTTGATTCCTTTCAAGACTTCATTCTTCCCAAAAGACTTATGTAGTTCTTCAATTTTAATCAAGGTTTCTGTCATTATTTCTTGTCTCCTTGTCCAATGTAATTTTCAAATGCCTTCAAAGCCACTGTCAAAACAGAAGTCATAATCAAGTAATAAAAGGCTGCAAATAAGAGAGGCGTTAAAGGTAGATAGGTTGTCGTTGCTACCGTCGTAGCTCCATTCCAAAGTTCCATGACTCCGATTGTTGACAAAAGCGAACTATCCTTGATAATGGTGATGAACTCATTTCCCAGAGCTGGAAGAATATTTTTGATAGCCTGTGGCAAAATGACATACCGCATGGCATTTTTCGGACGAATACCCAAGGAATAAGCCGCCTCCAATTGTCCTTTAGGAACGGCATTGATCCCTGCACGAACGGTTTCAGACACATAGGCACCACTATTCATCGAAATAATCAGAATACCAGGAATCAAACGAGAAAGATCAACTCCTAAAATTCCTACTTGAATAGTTGGAGCATCAATGTGCATAAGGGCAAATGCAATCATAATTTGCACCATCATCGGTGTTCCTCGGAAAATCCATACATAGACATTTGCAAACCAGACAAGAGGCTTAAAACGTGAGCGTTGAGCAAAGGCCAATAAGACACCTAGAATGGTACCGAAAAAGACTACCAGAATTGAAATCACTACAGTGATAAGAGCTCCGTAATTAAAATAAGGTAAATACTTTGGTAAAAAGGAAAAATTCATATAAACTCAGCTTTCTAAACATTAGATTGTATGATTATAACATAGCTTGAATTAAAATTCAATATTTTTCTACTGATTTTCACCAATAATTTTATGCAAAAGAGAAATAGCGAGAAATCTTAGTTTTTTCTAGTCAAGTCCCCGTGGTTTATGGTAAAATAGTAACGATAAGAAATGGAGGAGAATCATAATGGAATCACATTTGGTTAGAATCATCAACCGCCTAGAAGCTATGACAAAAGATGGCGGAAATCTAAAACGTAATTTTGAACGTGAAGGAGTTGTTGTTGCAGAAGTTGCATACAGCTATGACGAAGAAAATGGATCACTCTTCACCCTTCGCGATGTTGAAGCGCGTGAAACCTATACCTTTGATAGCATTGACTTGATTGCAATGGAGATCTACGAACTCCTTTACTAATAAAAAAGCAGCAGGGAAAACCTGACTGATGAACGAGAATCCTTTTTGTCCCTGCAAATGGGATTTTTTCTTACCCTCATAAGCAAAGATTTTCTTAGAGAACTTCTCTCGAAATCTCCCTAACCCAATCTTTTTACTTGCTTTACACCTTAATCATGCTATAATGAGAGTATAAAACTTTGACTATTCTTGACCTTTTTCTTAGGCCAAGAATAAGAATGAAATGAGGTAGATGTATGCTCTGTCAAAACTGTAAAATAAACGACTCAACAATTCATCTGTATACCAATATCAATGGACAGCAAAAGCAAATTGATCTTTGTCAAAACTGCTATAAAATTATCAAAACAGATCCAAATAATACCCTCTTTAAAGGAATGACTGACTTAAACAATCGTGACTTTGATCCTTTCGGAGACTTTTTCAATGATTTGAACAATTTCAGACCTTCTTCTAATAACATCCCTCCCACTCAATCAGGTGGAGGAGATGGGGACAATGGGGGCTACGAGCCTCAAAACCGCGGTCCACTTCAAACACCTCCTAGCCAAGAAAGAGGACTCCTAGAGGAATATGGTATCAACATTACTGAGATTGCTCGTAGAGGAGATATTGACCCTGTTATCGGTCGAGATGAGGAGATTATCCGTGTTATCGAAATCCTCAACCGTCGAACCAAGAACAATCCTGTCCTTATCGGAGAACCGGGTGTCGGTAAAACTGCCGTTGTTGAAGGTCTAGCTCAAAAAATTGTCGATGGCGATGTTCCCCATAAACTCCAAGGCAAGCAGGTCATCCGTCTGGATGTGGTCAGTCTAGTTCAAGGAACAGGGATTCGAGGCCAATTTGAAGAGCGTATGCAGAAGCTCATGGAAGAAATCCGCAAACGCGAGGACATCATTCTCTTTATCGATGAAATCCATGAAATTGTCGGTGCAGGATCTGCTGGCGATGGCAATATGGATGCAGGAAATATCCTCAAACCTGCCCTTGCCCGTGGTGAATTGCAACTGGTCGGTGCCACTACTCTCAATGAATACCGTATCATTGAAAAAGATGCTGCTCTAGAGCGCCGTATGCAGCCTGTCAAGGTAGATGAACCAACTGTCGAAGAAACCATCACCATCCTCAAAGGGATTCAAAAGAAATACGAAGACTACCATCACGTCAAGTATACTGATGCTGCTATCGAAGCAGCTGCTACTCTTTCCAACCGCTACATCCAAGACCGCTTCTTGCCAGACAAGGCTATTGACCTTTTAGACGAAGCCGGTTCAAAGATGAATCTGACGCTGAACTTTGTTGATCCTAAAGTGATTGATCAACGTTTAATTGAAGCTGAGAATCTCAAAGCTCAAGCTACACGAGAGGAAGACTTTGAAAAAGCTGCCTACTTCCGTGATCAGATTGCCAAATACAAGGAAATGCAAAAGAATAAGGTGACCGATCAGGATACTCCTATCATTAGCGAGAAAACAATCGAACACATCATTGAGCAGAAAACCAATATTCCTGTTGGAGAACTCAAAGAAAAAGAACAGTCTCAGCTTATCCATCTAGCAGACGACCTCAAAGCTCATGTCATTGGTCAAGATGAAGCTGTCGATAAGATTGCCAAAGCTATCCGTCGAAATCGTGTTGGACTTGGTACTCCCAACCGCCCAATCGGAAGTTTCCTCTTTGTCGGACCAACTGGTGTCGGTAAGACAGAACTTTCCAAACAACTAGCCATTGAACTTTTTGGTTCTGCTGAGAGCATGATTCGCTTTGATATGAGTGAATACATGGAAAAACACAGCGTGGCTAAGTTAGTCGGAGCCCCTCCAGGTTATGTCGGCTACGATGAAGCTGGTCAGTTAACGGAAAAAGTTCGTCGCAATCCTTACTCACTCATCCTTCTAGATGAAGTCGAGAAAGCCCATCCAGATGTCATGCACATGTTCCTTCAAGTCTTGGACGATGGTCGCTTGACAGATGGGCAAGGACGAACAGTTAGCTTTAAGGATGCTATCATTATCATGACCTCAAATGCGGGTACTGGTAAGGCCGAAGCCAGCGTTGGTTTTGGAGCTGCTCGTGAAGGTCGAACCAACTCTGTTCTCGGTGAACTCGGCAACTTCTTTAGTCCTGAATTTATGAACCGTTTTGACGGCATCATCGAATTTAAACCTCTCAGCAAGGACAACCTTCTCCAAATCGTCGAACTCATGCTAGCAGATGTCAACAAACGCCTCTCAAGCAACAATATCCACCTTGATGTGACAGACAAGGTCAAGGAAAAGTTGGTTGACTTGGGATATGATCCAAAAATGGGAGCACGGCCACTCCGCCGTACCATTCAAGACCATATCGAGGATGCCATCACAGACTACTACCTTGAAAACCCAAGTGAAAAAGACCTTAAGGCAGTCATGACAAGCAATGGTAAGATTCAAATCAAATCTGCCAAAAAAACAGAAAAAACAGAAGAGATTGCTTCTGAAAAAGAAGAATAAAACGATTTAACAGGTGCAGGAAGTCCATCAATTTCTACACCTTTTTTACTAAAATAACTGTTTATTCTTGACAGCTTGCCCCTCGTCCTTTATGATAATAATAAAGATACTAGAGAATGAGGAAAAGGCAATGGCAAACCCAACTTTTGGTGATAAAAAAGAGAATGTGACCTACCAGCCCCGCTATGGCGTGTACGTAGTTATTCCTGATGCAGAAAAAAAACAAATTGTCTTAGTTCAAGCTCCTAATGGGGCTTGGTTCTTGCCAGGCGGAGAGATTGAAGCAGGCGAAGACCATCAAGAAGCACTGAAGAGAGAACTAATCGAAGAACTAGGCTTTACAGCTGAAATCGGAACCTATTATGGGCAAGCTGATGAGTATTTTTACTCTCGCCACCGTGATACCTACTACTACAATCCAGCTTATCTCTATGAAGCCACTTCTTTCCAAGAAGTACAAAAACCATTAGAAGATTTTAATCATATTGCTTGGTTTCCTATTGATGAAGCAATTGAAAAACTCAAACGTGGTAGCCATAAATGGGGAATAGAAGCTTGGAAAATTCAGCATAGAATTGACTAAAATACACGATTTTATCCAAAAAGTGCTATAATAGAGTTAGAAAACTGGAGGAACTATTATGAAGCTTATCAACACGACTAATTCACACTCGCAACTTGTTAAAAGCCAATTAGAAAGTACTGACGCAACTCTTGTTGAGGTCTATTCTGCTGGAAACACAGATGTGATTTTCACACAAGCTCCGCTTCACTATGAAATCCTCATTTCCAACAAACACCGCGCTATTCGTGAACCAGAAATCGAAACCATTCAAGATTTCTTCATGAAACGCAAGATTGATAGACAAAAAATCGATGAAGCTAATATTAAGACGCTTTATTCAGATAAACTGATTGAAATTTCTATCCCTACAAAATAAGAAAGCCAGCATAGAGCTGGTTTTCTTTTGCAAAAAAGCTTGGTAATATTACCAAGCTTTTTCATTTTATTTCACAGCTTCTTTTAAAGCATCTACCTTATCCAAACGTTCCCACGGAAGGTCAATATCTGTACGTCCCATGTGTCCATAAGCCGCTGTTTGACGGTAAATTGGACGTTTGAGGTCTAGCATTTGGATAATTCCTGCTGGGCGAAGGTCAAAGATTTGACGCGCTGCTTTTTCAAGCTTGCTTTCAGCTACTGTTCCTGTACCAAAAGTATCGATACGAACAGAAACAGGCTGGGCAACACCGATAGCGTAGGCCAATTGCACTTCTGCTTTCTTAGCAAGACCTGCTGCAACGATGTTCTTGGCAATGTAGCGAGCTGCATAAGAGGCTGAACGGTCCACCTTCGTCGCATCCTTACCAGAGAAGGCACCACCACCATGACGAGAGTAGCCACCATAGGTATCCACAATAATCTTACGACCAGTCAAACCTGAGTCTCCTTGAGGTCCACCGATTACAAAGCGACCAGTTGGATTGATGAAGAATTTGGTTTGTTCATCCAAGTAAGAGGCTGGAATCACCTCTTTGATAACCTTGTTAATCACATCATTGTGAATTTGTTCATTGCTGACTTCTGGGTCGTGCTGAGTTGAAATAACGACTGTATCCACACGTACTGGACGATCATTTTCATCATACTCAACTGTAACTTGTGATTTTGCATCTGGGCGAAGATAGCTGATTTCACCAGACTTACGAAGTTCTGCCAAGCGACGAACCAGTTTGTGGCTGAGTGAAATTGGCAATGGCATGAGTTCTTCTGTTTCATCGACTGCAAATCCAAACATAAGCCCCTGGTCACCAGCTCCAATCAAGTCAAGTGGATCTTGATCTGCATTCCCACGGACTTCCAAGGCTTCGTTGACCCCTTGGGCGATATCCGGTGACTGCTCAACAAGCGATGGATGAACTCCAACTGTTTCCGCAGAAAAACCATACTCTGTATTGGTGTAACCAATCTCTGCAATGGTATTACGAACCACACGGTTAATATCCACATAGGCATTTGTAGAAATTTCACCAAAAACGTGGACAGAACCAGTGTATACAGCTGTCTCAGCAGCAACGTGCGCTTCTGGATCCTCTGCTAAAATAGCATCCAAAATCGCATCTGAAATTTGGTCTGCAATCTTATCCGGATGCCCCTCAGATACAGATTCAGACGTGAATAATTTACGTTCTGACATAAAAATGTCCCCCCTTAAAAAATATTGTTATAGAGTTACAAAGTACTGATAGAAATTTCTACCATCTTATCGGGACTATATAACCTTATCATTATACCACTTTTTACTTTTTTTTGCAGTATTTTTGAAAAATCATAGAACGAAGTTAGAAAAAGGAGCCATTCAGCTCCAATTTTGTTCTTAGAAAGTTTGGCGTTTGGCTTTACGCTCGGCACGGCCACGTGCACGATTTTCAGCACGCTTGGTTTTGCGGCGTTTTTCATCCACCGCCCATTGAATCTTCTTCTTATAGCCCGGTTTGACTTTTTTCTTTTTCTTTTTGACCAAGCCAATCATTTCAATATCAAGCTTATCCTGCTTCTTTTCACGATTGGCACGACGATCACGGTCGTAAGTATCTTGGAACTCTCCGTCTTTGACCATCTTAGGAGTAAACTTGATACCTAATTTTTCCAACTCACGGATATCCGAGTCATCACTTGGCTGGTAAAGGGTAATAGCTGTACCGGGTAGACCATTGCGTCCAGTTCGTCCAACACGGTGTACAAAGAAGGACAAATCTTGCGGAATGGCGTCATTGATGACATGACTGACACCTTCAATGTCAATTCCACGCGCTGCCAAGTCTGTTGCGACAATGTACTCAAAATCCAGATTTTTCACCTGATTCATAATCCGCTTGCGCTCTCGAGGTGCAATATCTCCATGAATCTTTGCTACCTTCAATCCTTGAGCAGTCAAGTATGCATGCAATTCATCTGCCCGCGTCTTGGTATTCACAAAAATCATTGCTAGATAAGGCTGCATAACTTGAGTCAATTCATAAATCTGAGCATTCTTGTCACGGCCCTTGGTCGAAATCAACCAGTTATCAATGGTATCTGAGATAACTGTCTTAGTCTTGATTCTTTCCATGACAGGATTTGACAAGTATTTTTTCAAGAAGGGCTGCAACTTCTGCGGAATGGTCGCTGAGAAGACCATGAATTGCAAGTCTTTTGGAAGGCTCCCAGCAATCTTGTCAACTGTCTCCAAGAATCCCATATCTAAGGTCATATCGGCTTCATCGACAACAAAAGTCTTAGCCTTGTGAATAGCCAAATCACCAGATTTGACCAAGTCATAGATACGCCCTGGCGTTCCGATAACGATATGTGGTTGGTTGCTGGCAAGTTTTTCAATCTGACGCGCCTTATCCGTACCGCCAACATAGTTAACCACACGGACTTCGACATCTGAGTGGGCCGCAATCTGACGAGCTGCTTGGTAAATCTGAGTAGCTAACTCACGACTTGGAGCCGTAATGACCGCTTGCACACTATCACTAGTTTCATCTAATTGCTGGAAAATGGGTAGCAAGAAAGTGTGGGTCTTTCCTGAACCTGTTTTTGACTCGCCCACCAAGTCACGACCTGCCAAGACAATAGGAATTAACTTATCTTGAACCTCTGTCGGAGTTGTAAATTTCAACTCCTCCAAAGCCTTTTCTATGTAGTTTTTAAACTGAAATTTCGTAAATGACATATTATCCTCAATTCTATTCTTCCAACCATTATACCATATTTTGTTCTTTTTCTGTAGCCACACTTATCTGACCGATCATAAGGCTCTCAACTTCTCCAATACCTCTCTTAGACTTGAAATCACACATTTGCTTTCTATCCAAAATGCAAAAAGAGAAGACCAAATTGGTCTTCTCTAAGCGTTAACTCTTTTGACTCAGATACACTCGGCAAAAAGTCAACTACTTGCTTAACAATCTTATAAAAGTCGAAAGCTGCTAGATAACATCAGTGCTTAATCATCTTTCCGCTTGCGACCAAGAAGCAACGCTGCTAGACCTGCAAGAAGAGAACTAGTCATTAGACCAGTGAGTGAAAGTGGTGCAGTGCTACCTGTATTTGGCAATGTAGCTTGTTTTGCCTTTTCTCCTGCTGGACTTTGAGCTGGTGGATTCTCTTCAGGTTTTCTTGGTTGAAGTCTATTTGCCTGATTATTATCGGACCCCTGCTCTCCTCCTGGATTAACTGGTGGAACTGGATTTGGTTGAGGTGCTGGTTGTGGTTGTGGACTAGGATCTTGCTTAGCTTCAAAGACCCACTTACCGACGAAGGTTGGATTTGCCCCCTCTTCCACTTCTTGGTAACCTAAGAATGTCCATGTACCATTCGCAACAGCAACTTCTACAGGCATCGGTGCTTCTGGAACAAAAGCAATCGCTGCAGAAGAACTTGTAGTATATGTTCCACTTTGTGGAAGTAAGCTCAATACTTCTGCTGGCAAGTTTTTGTCTGCGGTTGCACTTTCGAAGCGATAAGTCACTTGATAGGTTTCAGTTACCGGTGCAGGCAAAACATTAACTGGTACAGGAACTTCAGTAGAAGAACCATCTGGATAGTCAACTCGTACCTTACCTGTGTAAGTACCTGGTTTTGTTGTGTCAATTTGACCTGCAGGTGTAATATCAACTACCTTAGTGCCAGCTGGAAGGCTTGGCAAGTTCGTCACATTATCGGTCAAGTCAGGTGTTTGTCCAACCTTGATAGTTTCTTCCGTTACCTGAGGCGTATAAGTTTCCGCATTTGTCGGATTCGCCTTGAATTCCCACTTACCGACGAAGACTACATTAGCCTTGTTGACAACGGCGCTAGTTGCGTCGTAACCCTTGAAGGTCCATGTGCCATCGTTCACAGTATCTGTGTATGTGGTTTGAGATGGTTGTTGAGCGGAAACAGAGGCACCATTCACATATCTTGCACTGTCACTTGGAGTCAAGGCTGCGATGGCTGCTGGAAGAACCTTACCTGCTGTTGCGCTCTCGAAGCGGTAATTTGCTTGATATTTGTTAGCTTCAAAGGCCCATTTTCCTACAAACTCTACATTTGCCTTGTTGACAACGGCGCTAGCTGCGTCATAACCCTTGAAGGTCCAAGTGCCGTCGTTCACTGCGTCGGTGTAAGTGGTTTGAGATGGTTGTTGAGCGGAAACAGAGGCACCATTCACATATCTTGCACTGTCACTTGGAGTCAAGGCTGCGATGGCTGCTGGAAGAGCTTGACCTGCTGTCTCGCTCTCGAAGCGGTAAGTAGCTTGGTACTTGTTAGCTTCAAAGGCCCATTTGCCTACAAACTCTACATTTGCCTTGTTCACGACTGCATTGGCTGCGTCGTAACCCTTGAAGGTCCACGTGCCGTCGTTCACTGCGTCGGTGTAAGTGGTTTGGGATGGTTGTTGAGCGGAAACAGAGGCACCATTCACATAAGTTGCACTGTCACTTGGAGTCAAGGCTGCGATGGCTGCTGGAAGAGTTTTCCCTGATGTTGCGCTCTCGAAGCGGTAAGTAGCTTGGTACTTATTAGCCTCAAAGGACCATTTGCCTACAAACTCCACATTTGCCTTGTTCACGACTGCATTGGCTGCGTCGTAACCCTTGAAGGTCCATGTGCCGTCGTTCACTGCGTCGGTGTAAGTGGTTTGAGATGGTTGCTGAGCGGAAACAGAGGCACCATTCACAAAAGTTGCACTGTCACTTGGAGTCAATGCTGTGATGGCTGCTGGAAGAGCCTTACCTGCTGTCTCGCTCTCGAAGCGGTAACTTGCTTGGTACTTGTTAGCTTCAAAAGCCCATTTGCCTACAAACTCCACATTTGCCTTGTTCACGACTGCATTGGCTGCGTCGTAACCCTTGAAGGTCCAAGTGCCGTCGTTCACTGCGTCGGTGTAAGTGGTTTGAGATGGTTGCTGAGCGGAAACAGAGGCACCATTCACAAAAGTTGCACTGTCACTTGGAGTCAATGCTGTGATGGCTGCTGGAAGAGCCTTACCTGCTGTCTCGCTCTCGAAGCGGTAACTTGCTTGGTACTTGTTAGCTTCAAAAGCCCATTTGCCTACAAACTCTACATTTGCCTTGTTCACGACTGCATTGGCTGCGTCGTAACCCTTGAAGGTCCAAGTGCCGTCGTTCACTGCGTCGGTGTAAGTGGTTTGAGATGGTTGCTGAGCGGAAACAGAGGCACCATTCTCATATGTTGCACTGTCACTTGGAGTCAATGCTGCGATGGCTGCTGGAAGAGCCTTACCTGCTGTCTCACTCTCGAAGCGGTAAGTAGCTTGGTACTTGTTAGCTTCAAAGACCCATTTTCCTACAAACTCTACATTTGCCTTGTTGACTACAGCGCTAGCTGCGTCATAACCCTTGAAGGTCCATGTGCCATCGTTCACAGTGTCTGTGTATGTGGTTTGGGATGGTTGTTGAGCGGAAACAGAGGCACCATTCACATATGTTGCACTGTCACTTGGAGTCAATGCTGCGATGGCTGCTGGAAGAGCCTTACCTGCTGTCTCACTCTCGAAGCGGTAAGTAGCTTGGTACTTGTTAGCTTCAAAGACCCATTTTCCTACAAACTCTACATTTGCCTTGTTGACTACAGCGCTAGCTGCGTCATAACCCTTGAAGGTCCATGTGCCATCGTTCACAGTGTCTGTGTATGTGGTTTGGGATGGTTGTTGAGCGGAAACAGAGGCACCATTCACATATGTTGCACTGTCACTTGGAGTCAATGCTGCGATGGCTGCTGGAAGAGACTTACCTGCTGTCTCACTCTCGAAGCGGTAAGCTGCTTGGTACTTGTTGGCTTCAAAGGCCCATTTTCCTACAAACTCTACATTTGCCTTGTTCACGACTGCATTGGCTGCGTCGTAGCCCTTGAAGGTCCAAGTGCCGTCGTTCACTGCGTCGGTGTAAGTAGTTTGGGATGGTTGCTGAGCGGAAACAGAGGCACCATTCACATAAGTTGCACTGTCGCTTGGAAGCAGCGTTGCGATACCTGCTGGAAGTTGCTTACCTGCTGTTGCACTTGCGAAACTGTAAGTAGCTTGGTACTTGTTAGCTTCAAAGGCCCATTTCCCTACAAACTCTACATCGGCCTTGTTTACGACTGCATTGGCTGCGTCGTAACCCTTGAAGGTCCAAGTACCATCGTTCACACTATCTGTGTAAGTGGTTTGGGATGGTTGCTGAGCGGAAACAGAGGCACCATTCACATAAGTTGCACTATCGCTTGGAGTCAAGGCTGCGATGGCTGCTGGAAGAGACTTACCTGCTGTCTCACTCTCGAAGCGGTAAGTAGCTTGGTACTTGTTAGCTTCAAAGGCCCATTTCCCTACAAACTCTACATTTGCCTTGTTGACAACAGCGCTAGCTGCGTCATAGCCCTTGAAGGTCCAAGTACCATCGTTCACACTATCTGTGTAAGTGGTTTGGGATGGTTGTTGAGCGGAAACAGAGGCACCATTCACATAAGTTGCACTATCGCTTGGAGTCAAGGCTGCGATGGCTGCTGGAAGAGACTTACCTGCTGTCTCACTCTCGAAGCGGTAAGTAGCTTGGTACTTGTTAGCTTCAAAGGCCCATTTCCCTACAAACTCTACATTTGCCTTGTTGACAACAGCGCTAGCTGCGTCATAGCCCTTGAAGGTCCAAGTACCATCGTTCACACTATCTGTATAAGTGGTTTGGGATGGTTGTTGAGTGGAAACAGAGGCACCATTCACATAAGTTGCACTGTCACTTGGAGTCAAGGCTGCGATGGCTGCTGGAAGTGCTTTTCCTGCTGTCTCACTCTCGAAGCGGTAACTTGCTTGATACTTGTTAGCTTCAAAAGCCCATTTTCCTACAAACTCAACATCGGACTTATTGACTACAGCGCTAGCTGCGTCATAACCCTTGAAGGTCCAAGTGCCGTCGTTCACAGTATCTGTGTATGTGGTTTGGGATGGTTGTTGAGCGGAAACAGAGGCACCATTCACATAAGTTGCACTGTCGCTTGGAGTCAATGCTGCGATGGCTGCTGGAAGAGACTTACCTGCTGTCTCACTCTCGAAGCGGTATGTTGCTTGATACTTGTTAGCTTCAAAAGCCCATTTTCCTACAAACTCAACATTTGCCTTGTTCACGACTGCATTGGCTGCGTCGTAACCCTTGAAGGTCCATGTGCCGTCGTTCACAGTATCTGTGTAAGTGGTTTGAGATGGTTGTTGAGCGGAAACAGAGGCACCATTCACATAAGTTGCACTGTCGCTTGGAGTCAAGGCTGTGATGGCTGCTGGAAGAGACTTACCTGCTGTCTCACTCTCGAAGCGGTAACTTGCTTGGTACTTCTTAGCTTCAAACTTCCACTTACCTGTGAAAGTCAAATCAGCTTTTTTCACAATCTTACTTTTGGCATCGTAACCAACGAAAGTCCAGGTACCATCGTTCATATCATCTTTGTAAGTCGTTTTGGTCAACTCTTCTGGTACAACTTTTTGCATGTTGTAATAGCTTGAGCTGTCTTTTGGTGCTTTCTTCTGGATAAATTCAGGCAAATCAACACCAGATGTAACACTTACAAAAGTATAGCTTACATGATGCGGTCTAGGCGTTACTTCCCAGATACCCGTAAATGTCACACGCTTGCCATTATAGGTCGCATTCTTCTGATCATAACCTTTGAAGGTCCAGACATAGTCTTTTTCTTCTTCAACTACTGATTCTTCAGCAGGTTGTTTGGCTACAATGGTGTCACCAACCTTATAAGAAGCCTCATCATTTGGAAGCATTCCCAAAATACTTTGTGGCAATGGAACACCTGCTTTAGATGATTTGAATACATATTCTGGATTTGGAGTAGGCACCCAGCTTCCAAGGAAAGTCTGTCTGCCTTCTGCTACAACGATTTTTTCTTTATCGTATCCTGCAAATGTCCAAGTCACTTTATTTGTTGTATCAACATAAGTCGTTTCACTTGGTTGTTCAGCCAGAATTTCCTTAGGATATAACTTGTAATCATAAGGATTTTTCGGAGTCAACTTGGTGATATGATCTGGTAGTGCAAAAGCAGGGTTGGTTGATTGGAACTGATAATCTATACCATTTGGCGCAAAGCTCCAAGCTCCTGTGATGGTCTTCACTTTCGTACCTGCAATAGCTTTTCCGTATTTATCCGCATCAAAACCATGGAAGGTCCATGTACCTGTCGGAACAGTTACTGTGGTGGTGTCAAGTTTGCTTGCATCTTTGTAATCATCAGCTCGTGCAACGAAATCAGTGCCAGCTGGAAGCATGTCGCGAATCTTATTTGGAAGAGGATACGCAGGAGTCGAGTTAGTAAATTTATACTCCACTCTATAGATCGTATCAGACTGATTGGTAGGAACCAAAATCCATTTCCCTCTAAAGATAACGTCTCCTGCCCCGACTGTTTTCACACGTGGAGAAATAGTCGTATTATCATCTTCATAGTAGTCATCAAATACCCAAGTCCCTCGGCCATCAGGATCCTCAAATCTTGTTTTAGACGGCATTTTAACGCGAGCTTTTTCACCCTTGACAAATTCTCTTTCGTAAGTGATTAAATTATACAAAGTTGATGGCGGATAGATCGTTTGACCAGAATCATCTTTTGAATCTGTATAGAAGTCATAATAAACACTACGCTTGGTCGGTTCAAAGACCCAGTGGAGTGTGTAAGTAGAGTCCTCATCATCAGATGGTTTTTCTATCTTCTCAGGAGCAATAAACTTCCATGTACCATCATTATCATCATCTGTGTATGTATAGAAACTTTCAATGACATATCTAACATTATCAGAATAATCTTTCGGAGATGTCGTGATAGAAGCTGGAATTTGCGCCTTCAGATCATTCGGAATAGCCTTCCCTGGGGTATCACTGACAAAGTCAAAGGAAACAGTCTTATCTCTGTGTGGTGTGAAGGACCATTTACCTGTAAAGAGAACTTTATCTTGATTAACTACCTTGCTATTAGCGTCATAGCCATTAAATTTCCAAGTACCCTCGTTATCAAAGTCCATGTAGGTCGTCTCACGTGGATATTCCACATATACAGTATCGCCATTATCGTAAGTATTTGTATTACTTGGCGTCAAGGCCTTAACTGCAGCTGGTAGAGATCGACTAGGATCTGAGCTAACAAATTCATAGTTTTCTGAGTACTTATCCGCTACAAAAGTCCAAGTACCTGTAAACTTAAGGTTCCATCCTTTATGATCCCACTCACTTACTGGTTTTTTAGTAAAATCGTAGCCTGTAAAGGTCCAGGTACCCTTGTTAACTGCATCATAGTAGGACTCTTGAGTCGGTCTAACAGACTGAACCATCTCACCTTTCGGGTATTGCTTTCTCTTTGCATACTCCCATTCAGGCATATCTACCGGCTTCAGATTATTGATCTCAGCAGGTAGTTCTTTGTCAGCCGTTCCACTGACAAACTCATAAGTCGGTTTCCGAGGAACTGGTGTAAATTTAAACATCAATGGTATTGTAACTTTTGGTATTTCCCCATATGTAGCCGCCCGCTCTAGTTCACGACTGAAGGTTAAATCTATTACATCTTCCTCAAAGGTCCAATTTCCTTCATTTTCCGCATCATAAAAGGGTTTGTAGACACCTTGAACTTCATCGTAGCGAAGCAAGGCTGCTACCGTATCCCGTATATCTTTAGGTAAATACTCATCACGTTTATCAAACTGATTGAGAGAAAGCTTGTAATCATATAGCTTACTTTCTAGATCTTTTATCTCCTTAGGAAGAGGTAATTTATATTCGTCACGTGAGGTCTTAGGACTACTTGGTAAATGATAAAAATTCTCAAAATCGTGTTGGTTCATAGGCTTGTAGGATACAGTGACATCCTCAAAGTATTTCCAAGTTCCTACGAACTCTACATCGCCATTGTTTGCCACTTTACTTGGAGCATCAAAGCCAGTCAAAGCCCAATAGCCTTTTCGGTTAGGATATTCTTCTGAAGTATAAAAAACATAGTGAAATTCTTGTGCTTTTACTACTTCACCCTCAGCAAATCTTCTTTTATCTTCTGGGCTCCAATTTGCAACATAAGATGGCAAAGTTTTTCCAGGTGATCCATTAACCGATCTATAGGTAGCCTTGTATGGTGTTGGTGTATATTCCCACTTACCTGTGAAGAAAACATCATCTTTGTCAATCACCTGACTATCATGGTCATAGCCCTTAAAGGTCCATCTACCACTTCCATCATACTCTACATAAGTTGTTTCAGTTGGCTGGATGGCCTTTACTTTATCGCCCTTTTTGTAGATTTTTGTGTCTTCTGGCTTCAAGTAGTTCAGAGTAAGCGGAGTTGTTTTTCCTGGTGTAGCACTTTCAAACTCATAAAGTGCCGAGCGAGGAGTTTTATCCTGATCTGGGATGAACTTCGGATTTTTATCACGAAGACCAGAATTAACAAAAGTCACTAGATTGCGATAAATTTTATCAATTTCTTCTTGCTTTGTCGCAGTTTGAAGCACGCTATCAGCAGCTGCCATCACGCCGTTCAAGATTTCTAGACTATCGTCTGTCTTACTTGAAAAGTCCTTGCTACGCAACTCTTTGAGGTAGTTTTCCAAAGCGCTCTTATTGAGACTAGCATTTGCTGACGCTGGTTGAGCAGTGATTGCAGCTGGCTGGCTTGTGCCTGTAGCTGGCTGAGCATTTTTAAAAGCAGTCAAACCTGTCGCTTGACTTGTCTCTGTCGCAGCAGGTGCAGCAGACTTCAAAGCAACTTGGCTTTCTTTCTGAGGCTCTGCTTGCTCTATTGTAGAAGAGCCCACCGAGACCTGATTTTCTGCTTTATTCTCCACTTGTTCAGTAGTTGCAAGCTCATCAGCTTGAGCTACTTGAGCGGCTCCAAGCGCCGCAGGCGCAAACAAAAATCCAATCGCAAGTGACACAGTAGCAACTGATAATTTGCGGATTGAATATTTTATCTTTCTATTCTGAAAAAACATTCCAGTCCTCCTTTTATTTCATAATTTCATTCTATCATAAATAGTTAATATTAGCGATTTTTTTTTGACCGTAAATTTTTAAAAACTTATTTGTGGATATTTCCTCATAATATACAAATATACAAAAAACTCCTTCTCCAAAATAGTAATTATAGGGATTTTTGTAAAAAAATGAAAGGAATCGCTCCCTTTCATTTTTTTCTTTTATTTCCAATTTAATACCGCGTTCAAACCATAGTGGTCACTGACTTGCGGACTATTCTGACCATCAAAAACTACATGCAAGCTTTCTACTTCTAACTCTTTCGTTGTAAAGACATAGTCAATTCGAAGCGGTTCGGTATTTCCTTTCCAACCATCAATTTCTGGTGGAACGGTATAGCTACCGCTTCTATCCTTAGCAACTTCAAAAGTATCTTGCAAATCCAGTGGACTAGCTAAAATCGCTTGATAACCTTCCTGACCAGCTGGATTATTGAAATCACCTGCTAAAATCAGAGGTTTGTTCAAACCTTTCAGCACAGCTTCAAATCGTGCCCATTCCTCCTGGAAACCTTTATCCCACCAAGAGAGATGGACACTTGCAAGAGCAAGTTCCTTGCCTTCAACCACTGTCTCAGCCAAGGCAACGCGACGAGTATGGTAGTCCGTTGGGTCATCTACATCAGACACTAAAATTTCACGCGCCTTAATAGGCGTTTTAGATAAGATTGCTACACCTTCATGGTAGCGGTCATAGCCGATGTGATTGTAAGCCCAAGTCCAGTAGTAGGTCTTCTCCTTCTCAGCCAACTTTTCAACCAAAAGTCTTACATAGTGATCCTGATGAATGGGTTCTGCCGCTGGTAAAGCTTGATAAAGATGATCAACCTCTACCTCAGGCGAAGTAATTTCTTGATTGATTTCTTGGAAGCAAATCAAATCATAGTCTTTTTCAAGAATATCCTGGAGCAAGAGCTGGAATTTTTCCTCTGCTTCCTTCTCCATCCAACTGTGGGTATTGAGTGTTAAAAATTTCATGCTTTTCTCCTAAAACAAGAGGTTGGAAAACAGCTTCCAACCTCAAGTATATTACAATTCTACTTTAGCAACTGCTGTTTTAGCTGCAAGAGAACCAGTTTGTTCTAATTTAACAGATTTGAGAACATCTCCATTTGTGAAGACAACCACTGTTGAAGTTTCACGACCTGCCGCACGGATAGCATCCAAGTCAGCTGTGACAAGAAGATCACCAGCAGCAACCTTTTGTCCTTCAGAAACGTGAACTGTGAATGGTTTACCTTCAAGGCTTACAGTATCCAAACCGATGTGAACAAGTACTTCAAGACCTGCTTCAGTCACAAGACCAAGAGCGTGTTTTGTTGGGAAGATACTTGATACAGTACCAGAAACTGGAGATACGATATTTCCATTGGCTGGTTCTACTGCAAAACCATCACCCATCATTTTTTGAGCAAAAACTGGGTCTTTCACTTGTTCCAAGGCAATGACTTGACCATCAGCTACTGAGTAAACTTCCTCAGTTACACCCTTAAAATGTACAGTATTTTGTTGGGCTTCTGTCATTTGACTTGGAAGAGTTTCAGGAATAACCTCACCTGAGTCAAGGATATCTTGGATATCAGATTTCAACACGTCAGCTTTTGGTCCATAGATAGCTTGGACACCTTGTCCTTTCATGACAAGTCCCATAGCTCCTTCTGCTTTCCATTCTTCCTCAGTACCAACGCGATCTGCATCTTTAACAGTTACACGAAGACGAGTCATACATGCATCTACATCTACGATGTTTGCACGACCACCAAGAAGGTTAATGATATTTACAGCTTGAGAAGCAGCGGCAACTTTTGTTTCACCTGAAGCTGCATCTTCTGATGCTCCTTCAGCAGTTTCATAGTTTCCGTTACGTCCTGGAGTTGCGTAGTTGAATTTCTTAATCATGAAGTTCGCGATGAAGTACATGATCACAGCAAAGAGGACAGTTACCCAGATAAAGTTAATAATATCCATACCAAGACCAGCGTTGATAGCTAGCGGAGTACGAGTCAAGAATTCAATTGAACCGAATGAGTGCATACGAAGGTGAACAATATCCGCCATAGCAAAGGCAGCACCTTGAACAAGAGCATACACTAGGTAAAGAGGCGTTGCGATAAACATAAACATATACTCGATAGGTTCAGTAACCCCTGTCAAGAATGTTGCAAGGGCTGTCGCAATCATCATACCCTTGTATTGGTGTTTCTTGTCAGCATCAACATTGCGGTAGATAGCAACGATGACACCCATCAAGATACCGAATGAACCGATCATTTGACCAACTTTGAAACGAGCTGGAGTGATAGTTGTAAGAAGGTGTTGGTATTGGTCAGCATTTGAACCTTTAAGGTTAACAAGGTCTGTCACCCAAGCAAGCCAAAGTGGGTCTTGACCAAATACTTGTGTACCTTTTGCTGCTCCAGTAAGGATTTCGTATGTTCCACCAAGAGCTGTATAGTTCATTGGGATAGTGAGCATGTGGTGAAGACCAAATGGCAAGAGCAAACGTTCCAAGGTACCATACAAGAATGGTGCGAGAATTGGTGCAGTTTCTTGTGAGTTGGCAATCCAAATACCAAAGCTATTGATACCGGTTTGAACTACTGGCCAAAAGGCAGCAAGCGCAAGCGCTGCGATAGTTGAACGAAGAATAACGACGAATGGTACAAAACGTTTCCCATTGAAGAATGAAAGGGCATCAGGAAGTTTACGGTAGTTGTAGTATTTGTTATAAGCTGTTGCCCCAACAAAACCAGAGATAATCCCTACGAAAACCCCCATGTTAAGCGCTGGAGCCTCAAGAACGCTGATAAAGTAGTCAGCAACCTTGATTGAGCCACCAAAGAGAGTAGTGACCATAGCCTCAGGGTTTTTCAACATATCACCTGTAACACCGAAGATAGTACCTGTGATACGGTTAATCAAGATAAAGGCAAGCCCAGCTGCAAATGCACCACCTGCACGTTCTTTTGCCCAGCTTCCCCCAATAGCAAGGGCAAACAAAATATGAAGGTTACCGATAACCCCCCAACCAATTTGCTCAAGGATTCCACCTGTAATCACTAGAGGAGCAAGATTTGGGTCAATCATCACGATTGATTTACCGATTGAGATCATCAATCCAGCCGCTGGCATAACGGCGATAACCACCATTAGAGCCTTACCGAATTTCTGCCAAAACTCGAAAGACAAGACATTTTTGAATGTAGCTTTCATCATTCAAATCTCCTTTATTTTATTTAGGCAAACGTTTTACGAAAACGTTTGCACTTGTTTATGATTTAATTATATCACTTTATTTTTTTTTGTAAAGGCTTTTATAAAAAAATTTTCTGTTTTTCTTAAATTTTTATACAAGGCTAAATTTCAAGTTCAAGTTAGCCAGCAAGCAGTCTTCTCTGGGCGACTTGTAGTCCAAGCATTTTTTAGGATAGTTATTGATCCAGTTTTCGATGAAGGCGACTTCTTTGGAGGTCGTTTTCTTGGTTCCTTTAGGTAACCATCTACGAATGAGCCTGTTGTGATTCTCATTGGTTCCCCTTTCCCAAGAGGCATAGGGGTGTGCATAGTAGATATGCTCCTTAGAAAACACATCAGATAAGCGGTTGAATTCGGCTCCATTATCTGCCGTGATGGAAAGAATCTTGTGTTGTCTTAAGATGAGTTTTAGAGCCTGATTGACAGACTCAGCGATTTTATTTGGAATTAATCGAATGATTTGGTGTCTGCTCCTTTGATCCGTCAAGGCCAGTAGACAGTAGTTTTTCGCTTTGAAACGTCCCTTTCCAATACATTGTAGGACTGTACCACGCTGGATTTCATTGTGGATGGTCTGAGGAGCTTTTCCAAGTAGAGAGGCGATTTCTCTATTTGATTTCCCTTCTAATTTCCATCGTTCGATTAAGCGACGACTATGGATTGTCAAGTGTTTAGCTTTTGTAGTATAATTGATTTGCATCTCTGTGCCTTTCTTGTGTTTGTGGTGAACAACAAGTCTAACACAGAGGTGTTTTCTTATGCCTATAACTAGATTTCATTTAACAACATAGACTAGTTGAACCAGCTCATTTTTAGGAAAGTTGGGTGGCTAACTTCATTATAGAACTTTCAATTTTTATACAAGCGCTAAAAGAAAAAGCTCTATAATATTTGTAGTGGGTAACCCCCTATAGATATTATGGAGCCTATTTTGTTGTAGAAAAAAAGTCCCATAAGATTTATAATGAAAAGCGATCAAACCATCATTAGAAAGAATCATATGGAACCATTACATTTTATCACAAAACTACTCGATATTAAAGACCCTAATATCCAAATTATGGATGTTGTTAATAGAGATACACACAAGGAAATCATCGCTAAACTGGACTATGACGCCCCATCTTGTCCTGATTGCGGAAGTCAAATGAAGAAATATGACTTTCAAAAACCTTCTAAGATTCCTTACCTTGAAACGACTGGTATGCCTATTAGAATCCTCCTTAAAAAGCGTCGTTTCAAATGCTATCATTGCACGAAAATGATGGTCACTGAGACTTCTCTCGTTAAGAAAAATCACCAAATCCCTCGTATTATCAATCAAAAGATTGCTCAAAAGTTGATTGAAAAGACTTCTATGACCGATATTGCTCATCAGCTGTCCATTTCAACTTCAACTGTCATTCGCAAGCTTAATGACTTTAGTCGACTTCATAAGACTATGTCCTGAGACGAGTACGCCTTTAAAATGAGTTTTACCGTACAAGGCTTTAAGAAGCTCAATATCATCGCTGTCCTTGAGGGAAGAACACAAGCTGTCATCCGAAATCACTTTCTGCGCTACGATAGAGCTATTCGCTGTCAGGTAAAAATTATTACTATGGATATGTTTAGTCCTTACGATGGCTTAGCTAAACGACTTCGCTTTCGAATTTCTAGGCTCAGGCTGAAACAGTCTACCAGACTGTTTCACTCCCAAATGCAAAAATTGTACTGGATCGCTTTCACATTGTTCAACACTTAAGCCGTGCTATGAGCCGTGTGCGAGTCCAAATCATGAATCAGTTTGAGCGAAAATCTCATGAATACAAGGCTATCAAACGTTACGAGAAGCTCATTCGACAGGATAAAAGAGATTCTAGATAAGCTTTTTAGCTATTCAGAAGACCTGAAACACCACTATAATCTTTATCAACTCTTGCTTTTTCACTTTCAGAATAAGGAAGCTGAAAAATTCTTCGGACTCATTGAGGACAATCTAAAGCAGGTCCATCCTCTTTTTCAGACTGTCTTTTAAACCTTCCTCAAGGATAAAGAGAAAATCGTCAACGCTCTTCAATTACCCTATTCCAACGCAAAATTGGAAGCGACTAATAATCTCATTAAACTCATCAAACGAAATGCCTTTGGTTTTCGGAACTTTGAAAACTTCAAAAAACGGATTTTCATCGCTCTGAACATCAAAAAAGAAAGGACGAAATTCGTCCTTTCTCGATCTTAGCTGACTTCAACCCACTACAGTTGACAAAGAGTCGTTTATTTCCGCTTTCTTGCGATGAGATGAATCGGTGTTCCTTCAAAGACGAAGGCCTTGCGGATTTGATTTTCCAAGAAACGCAGGTAAGAGAAGTGCATGAGTTCTTCTTCGTTAACAAAGATGACAAAGGTTGGTGGTTTGGTTGCCACTTGGGTTGCGTAGAAGATTTTGAGTCGTTTCCCTTTGTCTGTCGGTGTTGGATTGATAGCAATGGCATCCATGATAACATCGTTCAAGACAGCTGATGGGATACGGGTATTTTGGCTTTCACTGATTTGCTTGATCATCTCAGGTAGTTTGTGGAGTCGTTGCTTGGTAAGAGCTGAAACAAAGACAATCGGTGCGTAAGGCAGATATTGGAACTGCTCACGGATATCTTCTTCCCAGTTCTTCATGGTATGGTTGTCTTTCTCAAGTGTATCCCACTTGTTGACCACGATAATCATCCCTTTACCGGCTTCGTGGGCAAAACCTGCGATACGCTTGTCGTACTCACGAATACCTTCTTCGGCATTGAGGACCATCAAGACCACGTCAGAACGGTCAATGGCACGCATGGCACGCATGACAGAGTATTTCTCAGTATTTTCATAGACTTTACCAGATTTACGCATACCAGCTGTATCAATCATGGTAAACTCTTGACCATCCGCATCTGTAAAATGAGTATCAATGGCGTCACGCGTTGTTCCAGCTACTGGACTCGCAATCACGCGGTCTTCTCCCAAAATGGCGTTGATCAAACTTGATTTTCCAACGTTAGGACGGCCAATCAAGCTAAATTTAATCACATCTGGGTTTTCTTCTTCTACTTCGTGTGGTAGGTTTTCCACAATGGCATCCAGCACATCACCCGTACCGATACCGTGGACAGACGAAATTGGCAGCGGTTCACCCAATCCTAGTGCATAGAAATCAAAGATATCATTTCGCATTTCAGGGTTGTCAACCTTGTTAACCGCAAGAATAACAGGTTTATGGGTTTTATAGAGTTTACGAGCTACGTACTCATCTGCATCCGTGATTCCTTCTTTCCCAGACACCACAAAGACGATGACATCAGCTTCTTCCATAGCAATTTCTGCTTGGTGCTTGATTTGCTCCATGAAGGGAGCATCGACGTCGTCAATCCCTCCAGTATCAATCATACTAAAGGAACGATTGAGCCACTCACCCGTCGCATAGATACGGTCACGTGTCACACCCTCGACATCTTCTACGATTGAGATCCGCTCACCAGCGATCCGATTAAATAGGGTTGATTTCCCAACATTGGGACGTCCCACAATGGCAATAGTTGGTAAGGCCATGTTTTCTCACTTTCTACAATAACTTTTTCTGTTCTAGATTCTTCCGAGTTGAACTAGGTTCGGCTTGACCAAACTGCTCAGCCAAACGTTGACTCCAAGAGGTCGTCGCACGCGCACCAGCATAGTCTGCCTGTACTTTGTCATAGTCCAAAATCGCCGCTACTGGCTGTTCTTGGTATTCTTCTTCAAAAACCACTTTGTTCAAAGGCAGTCTTGGTTTGACATCATGTTGTTGATTTGGCACACCAAGGGCAATCCCAAAAACAGGGTAGGTATAGTCAGGCAGGTTAAAAAGCGCTGCCACTTCTTCTGACTTGTAACGGACTAAACCGATGATAACACCACCATATCCCAGACTCTCCGCTGCAAGCAAGGTATTTTGACCAGCAAGCGCAGCGTCTACAGACGTGATAAGGAGACCTTCCACCCCTTGAGGTTGGAAACTGTCCGTATGAAGGCTTGCTCCCTTTTCAGCTCGATTCAAGTCACCGACAAAAAGCAAAAAGGCTGCTGCCTGGCGAATGGCTTCCTGGGGAACCAGTTCATAAAGAGCATCTTTCTTCTCTTGACTGCGCACAAGAATCACAGAGTAGGATTGGAAATTTTTCCAAGATGACGCCATTTGCCCAGCAGTCAAAATCTCTTCCAAGTCTACTTGAGGAATTTCTTGCTCCTTAAAGCGACGAACTGAAGTATGAGATTTCATCAGTTTAATGGTTTCTGTCATCGGCGATTTTCTCCTTCTAGTCTCGTCTCCTCAGCCAAATAACGGATTCGTTCCATGACCCGTCTAGCTTCCCAGGTCTCATCATTTCCATTCTTTCCTTTGGCAAAATGTTTTTCCAAATCTTGGAAATTAAAGTTGGAAGTAAAGAAGGTTGGCAAATCTTCCTGCATGCGGTACTGAAGAATGACTTGGAGAATCTCATCACGCACCCAAGGAGTCGACTGCTCTGCGCCAATATCATCCAAGATCAAGACCTCTGCTAACTTGATGTCATCCACCAAGGTCTTCACAGAGCCTTCACCGATGGCATTTTTCACATCAATGACAAAACTTGGATAGTGGAGAATAGTCGTTGAAGCCCCACGTTTTTCAGATAGGTCGTGAGCTAATGCCGCCATCATGAAACTCTTACCAACACCAAAATCTCCGTAAAGATAGAGGCCCTTTCGGATGCTTGGGTAAAGGTCAACAAAGGAATAGAGTCTCTCAAAAATCGGCAAACGGCCTAGATCATCCAGATCAATCTGAGCCAATTTCGCTTTCTTGAGACTTACTGGTAGATTGATCAACTTGAGACGATTCTTTATAGCTGCCTCTTTTTCAGCCGCGATTAGTTCTGGTGTTTCTTCATAAGACACATCCGCATATCCGTGATTCATGACCAAGATAGGCTTATAGCCACGCGCTATATAGTCCGCATCCCCACGAAGAAACTTGTCCCGTTCTGTAATATATTGATTGAACTTGGAGATGCTACGATTTAACTCCTCTGGACTGAGGGATTCTTTCTGGATAAAAGCCGCCACATCTGGGTCTTTCATAATCTGCTGGACTAGGTCCTGATACTGAAAACGACTCGTCTGACGTTTGACTACATCACCCACACTTTCCATCTAGTCTCCTCCTTCTTCTAATCGGGCTAACATTTCTTGTTTTTTGCGTTCTAGTTCCAGACGAGTTTCCTCACTGGTTTGATTTTTATATTCTGGATTGCTCCACTTGGGAACATTTGTCTTAGTCGAGCTAGTTTTCGATTTTTGGTCTTCCTGGCCTTTTTGCTGACGTTCTCGAATCCGAAGCACGGCTTCCTCTGCTGTCCGAATCTTGCGATAGGCATAGTCATTGGCGACCTTCATGGCATATTTCTCATTGACATTTGCCGAATCAACCTTGTTAAAGGTTAAAAGCAAGACGATATTGATGACTTCATCCAACAAGCCTAAAGACGCCATCTGGTGAAGGAGTGCCCGTTCGCTCTGGGTGATGTTCCCCTTACGCGTTTGCTTGATTTCCGCTAGAAATTGTAGGGGAGTTTTATTTTTGGCTTCCCTGATAATGGTCATTTCTTTGGGGCTAAAGTCAGAAGGAACCTGCTTTTGCGCAAGCTTTTCACGCATGCGTTTGACTGAAATAACCTGAGCCACCGCTGTCGCCTTGGCTAATTGATAAGTTTCAAACCAGGTCCATTTTTTTTCATCTGCGATGGCAAACAATTCCAAAACATCCGTTTGCTCGTCTTCAAAACGCAAACCATCTCGAGCCATCAGGCGCTGAAAATGTTCCAAGTCAAAATCATTTTTCATCTTGATTTTAGACTCGGTTGGTGTCACTTCTTCAGTCAGGGTTGGAAAGACTTGACTCAAAGAAACCGAGAGTGCTTCTCCCTCACTTGGAACCTGCTTCATAGCAGAAACAGCTGTATCCCCTATCTTTTTCTCCAATAGTCTGCTATAGACAGAATGACTTAAAAAATCCTGAATAGGTAG
This sequence comes from bacterium, assembly GCA_905221265.1. Lineage (GTDB taxonomy): Bacteria > Bacillota > Bacilli > Lactobacillales > Streptococcaceae > Streptococcus. The sequence goes on from CAJNCQ010000004.1 coordinate 38,979, forward strand.
GGGAGGATGTAGCTGCAATTCATAGACTTCCCCCTTCTGATAAAGAGTCAACAGATCCACAGCAAATAAGATTTTAAAAGACTGGAGGAGCGTATTCATCCCGAAATTCAAATGATTAAGAATGTTAGCAAAAAGGTGTTCCTTTTGCCCACCATCCCAAAAGGTAATGGCATATAGATAGAGGCTCAGTGCCTCCTGACCGATAATCGGGAGGTAGCACTGCACCAGAGAAGAGGTATCTTGCGACACCCGATTATTCTTTAGAAAAGAAAAACGGTCATTTGGCTTCATCTATTTTTCCTTTTTCTTTTTAGAGGACTGGGTGATCTGCTGGAGCAGACTCTCCAACTCACTCACATCCTTAAAACTACGGTAAACGCTGGCAAAACGAACATAGGTAATCTCATCCAGCTCCGCCAATTCTTCCATGACTAAAGACCCAATATATTCACTTTGGATCTCATTCTCACTGCGACTACGGAGTTTTTGCTCGATACGATTGACCACCATGCCGATTTCATCACTTGAAACAGGGCGTTTCTGGGCTGAGCGAATAATCCCATTAAAGATTTTATCTCTCGAAAACTGCTCTCGCGTACCGTCTTTTTTGACGACAACCAGCGTTCTTTCTTCTACTCGTTCATAGGTTGTAAAACGATGCTGACACTCGTCGCACTCACGTCTTCGACGGATAGTATTTCCTTCTTCGGCTTGTCGACTATCAACAACACTTGACTTGGTAGCCCCACATTTTGGACAACGCATGCATTTCCCTCCTTGTCGTTTTCTTTTCATTATACCATTTTTTGAGCAATTCCCAAAACAATTCTTATTTTTACTTGACAAGTTTTTTGTTTTATTGTATTATTTGATTAGAACAACAAAGACAAAGAAAGGAGACTATGATGTCCTGGTCATTTGATAATACAAAACCGATTTATTTACAGATTATGGAAAAAATCAAATTACAGATTGTTTCCCATGAACTGGAGCCCAACCAACAGCTCCCTACCGTGAGAGATTTGGCGAGCGAGGCCGGGGTCAATCCCAATACCATTCAGCGCGCCTTGTCTGACCTCGAACGTGAAGGATTTGTATACAGCAAGCGGACAACTGGTCGTTTTGTCACCGAGGATTTGGACCTCATCGTTCAGTCCCGCAAACAACTTTCCGAGGAGCAACTGCAACAATTCGTCTCTTGCATGCTTCAATTTGGCTACAAAAAAGAAGAACTGCCAAGTGTGCTTAGCGAATACATCAAAGGAGTGTAAAATTATGACATTACTAGCATTTGAAAATGTATCCAAATCCTATGGGGCTACAGCAGCCCTTAACAATGTTTCCCTTGAGATTCCCGCTGGAAAAATCGTCGGACTTCTCGGTCCAAACGGATCTGGAAAAACAACCTTGATCAAGCTGATCAACGGACTTCTCCAACCAGACCAAGGTCGTGTCCTCATTAACAACATGGACCCAAGTCCTGCTACCAAAGCCATTGTCTCTTATCTACCAGACACGACTTATCTGAATGAACAGATGAAAATCAAAGAGGCACTGACCTACTTTAAAACTTTCTACCAAGATTTCAATCTTGAGCGGGCTCAGCACCTTTTAGCAGATCTTGGCATTGATGAAAACAGTCGCCTCAAGAAATTGTCAAAAGGGAACAAGGAAAAGGTTCAGCTCATCCTCGTTATGAGCCGTGAAGCTCGTCTCTACGTTCTCGACGAACCGATTGGTGGTGTGGATCCGGCTGCCCGTGATTATATCCTCAATACCATCATCAACAACTACTCACCAACTTCAACTGTTTTGATTTCTACCCACTTGATTTCAGATATTGAGCCGATCTTGGATGAAATCATCTTCCTAAATAACGGAAAAGTTGTTCGGCAAGGAAATGTAGATGATATTCGTTACGAGTCAGGTGAGTCGATTGACCAGCTCTTCCGCCAAGAGTTCAAGGCTTAGTTAAAGGAGATTATTATGTTTTGGAATTTAGTTCGTTATGAATTTAAAAATGTTAACAAATGGTATCTAGCTCTCTACGGTGCTGTGCTTGCAATTTCGGTTTTGATTGGTGCATCCATTTCTGGCATTAGTCAGACCTACACTAGCTATGGTAATGATCCCTACTATCTTTTAGGCTTTCTGATCTTAGTTTTTGGGGGGCTCAGCGTTACTCTCTGGATCGCGACTATCTTTCTAATCGTTCGACGCTTCAAGGGAAGTGTCTACGATCGTCAGGGCTATCTTACATTGACTCTGCCCGTCTCTGAACACCAGATCATCACCGCCAAATTACTGGGTGCTCTCATTTGGTCAATCATAAGCTATATTGTATTTATCTTGAGTATCATTATTATCTTCTCACTCACCCCTGTAGTGAAAGATTTGCCACTCCTCTATCGATTTATCTCTCCTTATCTCGGTTACGGTTGGCTCTACGCCCTCTCTCTTCTGGTCGGTTCAATTACTTGGATTTTATCTATTTACCTTTGTATCTCAATTGGTCAACTATTTAACGAGTATCGTACCGCTATGGGAATTTTAGCCTATATCGTGATTAACATCGTGATTGGCTATATTTCTATCTTCTTCCGAATGGATTATGATTTTAACCTCCTAATTAGCGTTGATATCCTCAAAGATTTCATTCTAGCAATTATCTACTACCTCGGAACCTACTATATCTTGAAAAACAAGGTTAACTTGCAATAAAAAATGCCCAGCTAGAAAGCTGGGTTTTGCTTTAACTCAATATCAAACTGGCTACAATGGGACTGACAAAGACGTAGAGAATACCGGTGACACCGATAGCCAAGCCACCCATGGCGCCTGCTACAGAGCCGTATCGAAAGGCCGTTCCCGTTCCGACAGCATGCCCTGTTCCTCCAAGAGAAAGTCCCACTGCCACTGGATCATCAATCTTCAACCACTTCAAAAGTGTTGGTCCGATAACACTAGTCAAGATCCCAGTTGCCACTACGACGACCAAGGTCACAGTCGTTAAACCTTGCAATTTTTCTGTAATCCCCACTGCCATAGCGGTTGTCACTGACTTGGGAAAGAGAGAAATGGCTAGGAAAAAGTCCATGCCAAATATTTTCGCTACTATAGCAGTGAAGCTAGTATTGACAACTACTGCTAACAGACTACCAAAGAGAATACTCCAAGCATGGTGCTTCATCAGGTGAAAACTCTTATAAAGCGGAATCCCTAGAGCCACTGTTGATGGGACTATCAAGTTATTCAGATAAACCCCACCTTGGTAGTAATCTTGGTAAGAAATACCCGTCGCCTTAAGGAAAATAATGATAAAAATAGCTGACAAAAGCAAAGGCGTTGTCAATGGATGGGGGAAACGTCTGTAAATCAGCATTCCCACTAGATAAGCTAGGATAGACAGGGCAATCCCAAACAGAGGATTGGATACAAATTCGCTCATTTGGCATCTCCTTTCTCATAATCTCCCTCAAACCGTCGCTTGATGAACTGAACCACTAGAGCTATGAGGATAATATTGATAACAGCCGCGAAAAAGACAATTAAGACGATGGGCAAGAGATAGGGGGCAATCACATCAAATTTTTCCATGATTCCAACTGCTGGTGGCAAAAAGAGAATGGTCATATTAGCCAGCAGAAAATTCCCCACCATATTGACATGCCTGGTCCTTAGCCACTTGAATTGCAGGGCTAGAAAAAGAATAATCAAACCGATAATACTGCCTGGGATAGGCAGATGAAAGAAACTGGAGATTCCCTCACCGATTAGAGAAATCACAAAGAGAATCATTAATTGAACATATAACTTCATCTCAAACTCCTTGAAATAGAATTCTTGCATACCAGTTTACTCTTTTTTCAGGAAATTTCAAGGAAATATCGAAATTTTTCTTTCTTGCAAGGATTAGTTAAAAGTAGTATAATCATTGCATGCGCAATCATCTTATGTTGCAAAGACAGTCAGTAATGACTTTGCTATTTTTACTTTGAAAAGAAAGGAGAAAGCAATGACCTATTTGGAAAAGTGGTTTGACTACAATCGCCGTCAAAAAGAAATGGAAGCCTTGTTGGAAGAAACCATTGCCCAGCAGAGTGAACAAAGGCTGACCTTAAAAGAGTTTTATCTGCTCTACTATCTGAATCTAGCCCAAGAAAAATCTCTACGACAGATTGACCTGCCAGATAAACTCCATCTCAGCCCGAGCGCTGTTTCTCGAATGGTGGCTAGGTTAGAAGAGAAAAACTGTGGTTTGCTTAGTCGCAGATGTTGCGATCAGGATAGACGGGCTAGTTTTATCTGCCTGACTGACGAGGGACAAGCAACCCTAGCTTACTTGCAAAAAGCTGTCGAAGAAAGACTGGAGACGAGTCTTGACTTCATTTCTTAATCAGATTTTTAAAAAAGTTGCGTGCGCAATCATTTTTCTTGACATTCCTCTTTTCAAGGAGTACAATAAAGTCAAGATCGAATAAAGGAGTTTTATATGATCGAAATTACCTATCTAGACGCCAGTAAGCAAGAGAGAACCATGACTTTCGAGTCTTACCAAGACTTTGAACGTTCTCAACATGCCTGCCTTATCGGCGTTGCTGATTACTATACTGTCCAAAAATTAACCTACAATGGTCATGACTTGGACTACCATGGGACTTATGGAGATGTCTTCTTCTATCTCATGAAACAAGATTTGAGCCAATATAACTAAAAAAGGAGAAATACAATGGCAAAAGCAATTACAGATGCAACATTTGAACAAGAAACAAAAGACGGTTTGGTCTTGGTAGACTTCTGGGCAACTTGGTGTGGTCCATGTCGTATGCAAGGTCCAATCTTGGATAAATTGTCTGAAGAACTTTCAGAAGATGTCTTGAAAATCGTTAAAATGGACGTAGATGAAAATCCAAACACAGCTCGTGCTTTTGGAATCATGTCTATCCCAACCCTTCTCTTCAAAAAAGACGGCCAAGTGGTGAAACAAGTTGCAGGTGTTCACACAGCAGAACAAATCAAGGCAATCGTTGCGGAATTGAGTTAATCAAACGAGAGACCAAGTGGATTCATTTGGTCTCTTTTTTTCTTGCCCTTTGCCATTTTTCAAAAAATATGCTAGACTGTAGGTAGAATATTACGATGTTTGGGACATGCCATCGCTAAAAAAAACCTCTACTTGGTATTTTTTAGCTCCCCTCAAGGGAGCTTTTTGCGTGCTCTGAACATTTCCCATTTTGGAAGGAGTACTATGAAACGTCAGTCAGCCTTGGTCGTCTTTAGCGGCGGTCAAGATTCCACAACCTGCCTCTTCTGGGCTAAAAAACACTATGAAACAGTCGAAGCCGTCACCTTTGCCTACGGCCAACGCCATCATCTCGAAATTCAAGTTGCTAGAGAAATCGCTAAGGAACAAGGCATTCGTCATCACATCTTAGATATGTCTCTACTGGGGCAAATCACTGAAAATGCCTTAACCTCTGATTTGGAAATCGAGCAAAAAGAGGGAGAGGTTCCCAATAGCTTTGTTGACGGTCGCAACCACCTCTTTCTTTCCTTTGCGGCAGTTCTTGCCAAGCAACGAGGCATTAAAGATATTGTGACAGGTGTTTGCGAAACAGATTTCTCAGGCTACCCTGACTGCCGGGATGTCTTTGTCAAATCTCTCAATGTCACCCTCAACCTTGCCATGGATTACGACTTTGTTATCCAAACACCTCTCATGTGGCTAGACAAGGCTAAAACCTGGGAATTAGCCGACCAACTCGGTGCCTTTGACTATGTTCGTGAAAAGACCTTGACCTGCTACAACGGGATTATTGGAAGTGGCTGCGGGGATTGTCCAGCCTGCCATCTACGTCAGCATGGACTAGATGTTTATCTCTCACAGAAAGGAGAGGGCTAATGTTTTTTGCACCCAAAGAAATCAAACAAGAAACTGGGGAGTCTCTTGTCTACAATCCTCACAGAACCTTGGTATCAAAAGAATTTACCTTCGACGCTGCCCACCACCTCTTTCACTATGAGGGAAAATGTAAATCCCTGCACGGCCACACTTATCATTTGCAAATCGCTGTCAGTGGATTTTTAGATGAGCGTGGTATGACCTACGATTTTGGAGACATCAAAGCTATCTATAAGGACTACTTAGAGCCCCACTTGGATCATCGCTATCTCAATGAAACTCTACCTTATATGAACACGACTGCTGAAAATATGGTTTACTGGATTTTTCAAACTATGAATCAAGAGTTGCCAGACGAGCGCGGTCTCCGTTTGGAATATGTTCGCCTCTATGAAACTCCGACTGCCTTTGCAGAGTTTAGACGGGAGTGGTTAGATGACTAAGGAACGTGTCCTCAAACTACCAGTTCTGGAAATTTTCGGCCCAACCTTTCAAGGCGAAGGTCGTGCTATTGGGCAGAAAACCATGTTTGTCCGCACTGCTGGTTGCGACTACCACTGCGACTGGTGCGACTCTGCCTTTACTTGGGATGGTTCTGAAAAGCCAACTCGCATGACCGCTGATGAAGTCATTGCTTCCTTAAATAAACTAGGAAGCTACGACTATGTAACCTTATCTGGCGGAAATCCTGCTATCCTAGCGGCCAATATGGCTGAGCTAGTAACCAAGCTCAAGGAACGTGGTGTCACTCTGGCTGTTGAGACCCAAGGCTCCCGCTGGCAAAATTGGTTAAAAGACATCGACCAGGTCACTCTGAGTCCCAAACCTCCTTCATCCAAGATGAAAGTCAACTTTGAGACCTTGGACTTTATCGTTTCCCAACTAGATCCAGACAAGATCACCTTTAAAATCCCTGTCTTTGATGACGCCGATTTGGCCTTTGCCAAAGGCATTCAAGAGCGCTACCAACCAGATGTTCTTTTCTTATCAGCAGGAAATCCTGAGCCCAAGGCTACAGGCAATATTGTCCAAGACCAACTGGACCGTCTCAAAGAACTTTGGGAACGCATCGCCACTGATGATAGCTGGGGCAATGTCCGCGTCCTTCCTCAACTCCATACCCTCCTCTACGACAACCAGCGTGGTGTTTAAGATTAGAAAGAAAAAATCATGTCACAACAAGAAGAAATGAAAAACCTAAGCCTACTGGGCAACAAAGAAACCAACTACATTTTCGAGTATCAACCAGAAGTCCTCGAATCCTTTGACAATCGTCATGTGGAAAATGACTATTTTATCAAATTCAACTGCCCCGAATTTACTTCCCTTTGCCCAATCACTGCTCAGCCAGACTTTGCGACGATTTATATTTCCTACATTCCTGACAAGCTCTGCGTCGAGTCAAAATCCCTCAAACTCTACCTCTTTAGCTATCGAAATCATGGGGATTTTCACGAAAACTGTATCAACACCATCGGAAAAGACTTGGTCAACTTGCTAGACCCTCGCTATTTAGAAGTCTGGGGAAAATTTACACCGCGCGGTGGCATTTCAATCGACCCTTACTACAACTACGGTAGGCCTGGAACCAAGTATGAAGGCTTGGCAGAACAACGCCTCTTCCAACATGACCTCTACCCAGAGAAAATTGACAACCGCTAAATAGGTACGAAAAAGCCCTGTCCCTCAAGATGAGGAGCAAGGCTTTTTGAGTTTCAATTATTCTTCTGTTCCAAGAAAGTTTTTCGCAACAAGAGCTGCAAGGACGCCACCAACGATTGGGGCAAGGATGAAAATCCATACTTGTTGAAGGGCTGCGCCACCTACCAAGACAGCAGGCGCTAAGCTACGAGCTGGGTTCACTGAAAGTCCAGTGATGTTCAATCCCACAAGGATCATAGCTGTCAAGGACAAACCAATGACTAAACCAGCAATCGCACCATTTCCCTTGCTTTCTGAAGTCACGGTCATGATCACTAAAACAAACAAGAAAGTTGCGATGACTTCAAACAGGAAACCACCAAAGACAGTTACACCGTTTGCCAAGGCATTTTCACCAAGACTAGCAGTCGACATACCTGAGTTAGACAAGAGGAAGAATACTGCAGCTGACGCAAGGAAAGCTCCAACTACTTGTCCCAGGATATAGTTTACAAGCTCAGAAGATGACAAACGTTTGTTAACAAACATAGCGATCGAAACAGCTGGATTCAAGTGAGCCCCTGAAACAGTTCCGATTGAGTAAGCTGCAACTACAATTGCCAAACCAAAGGCAAAAGCAATTCCAAGGTGTCCAAGACCTTCAACACCATTTCCAAAAACAACAGCTCCTGTTCCGATAAACACAAGCATGAACGTACCGATTAATTCAGCAACAAATTTTTTCATGATAAGTCTCCTTTTTTTCAAAACTATGTACCAGTCTATCAAAAGAAGGAAAGGGTTTCAAGAAAATTGACTGGAAAGTTTTTTTGAAAATCATAAAATGACCAGCTAATCTCTAGTATTGAAAAGATTGAATAGCTTCTTTTAACTCATCTTGTAAAAAGTTTTTCTGATCAAGTTTGACATAGACTTCCAACAGACAAGATCTGAAGTTGGAAAATTTATGGAAATCATTTACTTCTTTCAAGGGAAATTCGACTGTTTGCAACCAAGCAGTGAGGAGAGACGGTTCGATTTTCCCTCGTAAGATTGGTTCATAAAATGCTCTGGCTAACCGCCAATCTTCATCATTTGTAAAACGAATCTCAACACGTTTAAAGATTTTCCCAATGATTTCAAATGCTTCGGCTATATTTGACTTTGGAAAGCTAGGATGACATATAACTTCCGTCAAGAGATCACCACCATGCGCAAATGCGTGGATCCAACCAAACTGAGGAGAGTAGCCCGTCGTCTCTTTTTCCTTTGTAAGATAGTACAAGCCTTGATTTAGCATGGTAGACCTGATAGGAGAAGGCAACTGCTGGTAATAAAGTGATTCCTTAGTACCATCGCAGGACAGTAGATTGGCATAAATAAGTGCCCTAAAAGAACGTTTAAGAACTGAAACTCCTCTACTATCAATCTCTTTGTATAGACCTTCATCAGAGGAGACTTCTTCTGCGATAAAATGAAACTGCTCAAGGGTAAACAACTCTTCTTGAATACCTCTAGCTAAACTCGTAAAAACAAGTTCGTCTCGAATTTCTGGAGAGGGATCCCCTAAATGCTCAAGTAACCACTGAATTTCTTCTCGGCTATAGCTTGGTTTTTCTTCTATCACTTTTCTTTGTAATACTTGATACATCCCTAGTACCTCTGCATTTCTAGTAGCTTATCAAAAAGTCATCCGTAGATGACTTTCTTTCTTATTCTGTTTTCGATGGACGTTTTCCTGCTGCAATTGCATCTGCTTCTGTCATCTCAACAACGTTAGCTTTATTAGTTTTTGAAGGCATTCTACCCTTACTATACCAATAAACTTTTGATTTCCCATTGTTTGCAACATAGACAATTCTATCTTGCTGTTGAGCTTTGGTTTCAGCTTCCTGTGCAATTCTTTTTTCTTCCTCTTTTTGAGAAATTGATGATTCAACCGCACCTATCCTATCAAGCAACTCTGTCTTTTTGTCGTTATTTTCAATCTGATTAACTGTTTCTTTAGCAGACTTCACTTGACTCGCATCTTGACTTTCTTCCAATTGTTTGACTAGGGTTTCACCTTTTTCTTGCAACTCCTTTGCAGCTTTTTCTTTAGCAATTCGCTCTTCTTCTGCTTTTGCTTTAGCTTTTTTCTCTTCTTCGATCCGTTTTGCTTCCTCTATACTTGATGAAGTATCCGTGGTTGAAGCTGTCGAAGTAGTAGATGTCGCAGTCTGCTTAGTTTCTGATTGAGAAGATGAAGTTTTCTTTGTGACTGTCGGAGTTTGAAGAGCAACTGCAATAAAACTGACAATGAAAAGCCCGATCATTAGATTTCTTTTTCGAATATCTGGTGCTTTCTTTACAAAATACCAAATACCAACTCCACTCAAAACAAGATAGAGAGTAGGCAAAGCGATCAACAAAATGATTCCCAACAAGACTAGAACTATTTTGATAAAGAGCATTCTTTGGGGATTTTGTTCCAGCCATTTTTTGATTCTATTCATATCGTTCTCCTAGGAGTCTGTCTAAGCCCTACTCCCCCAACTCAGCACTGTAGGCGATAATCTGGTCAACTGTGTCTGACAAGAACTGGATGGTATCACGGAGTGGTTTGTCTGTTGAGATGTCCGCTCCGATAATCATGGCTGACTCAAGTGGTGTTTTGCTGCCACCTGATTTGAGGAGATTGAGCCAGTCTCTAGCTCCAGTCTCAGAGTTTTTCAGATGGAGGTAACCCGCAGTCGAGATGACTAGTCCGGCTGAGTAAGTGTAGCTATACAAGCCCATGTAGTAGTGAGCTTGGCGCATCCAAGTGAGTGCCGCATCGTCGTCAATTTCAATGGCATCTCCCCAGAAGTCTGTCAAGACTTCCTTCATAATGCTGTTGAGCTTGTTTGCTCCAAAGGTCTCCCCTTCTTCAATCAGTGTATACACCTTACGCTGGAAGGCTGCTTCCAAGAGGTGGGTGATAAAATTATGGAAGTAGGTATCTGTCAAGCGGTGAGCAAGAGCAAATCGTTTTTGACGTGGGTCATCAGACTGGTGCTCCAAGTAATCACTAAGAAGCAACTCATTAAAGGTTGACGGTGCTTCGACATAGTAGGTCGACATATGAGCGTTAAAGTAACTTTGGTGATTATCTGAAAAGATAAATTGACCAGAATGCCCGATTTCATGAATCAAGGTATAGACATCGCTCAAACGACCTGTCCAGCTCATGAGGACATAAGGGTGCACGCGATATGGATCCGCCGCATAACCACCAGAATCCTTGCCACTATTAGCAGCAAAGTCCACCCAGCGCTCTTCTTGATAGCGAGCAACTTCCTGACAATATTCTTGTCCCAAAGGTTCTACTGACTTCATGACCAAATCATAGGCATCATCAATAGTCACTTCTGGATTCAGGGCGCTATCCAAGTCCAATTTCCAGTCTGCAAAGGTCATCTTTTCAAGACCATTGACCTTGGCAACATGCTTGAGGTATCTCTGTGCAACTGGCGCAAAATCCTTCATGATAAGGTCAATCTGACGGTCAAACATGGCACGGTCCACTTCTTGCTCAGCTAGAAGATAGTCGAATACTGAGTCATAACCTTTCATATCTGCCAGTAGTTTTTCAGACTTGACCTGAGCTAAATAGGCTGCCGCGGCAGTATTTTGGTGCTTACGGAGTCCCTCTGAGAAAGAACGGAAAGATTTCTCACGAACCTCAGCGTCCTCGTGATTTTGGTAGAAATTCTCATAGGTAACAAAGCTGTTTTTGTAGGTTTTGCCATTGACTTCAAAGTCGGCCATTTCAAAGTCCCCAGCTCGCATCTTAGTGTAAATGTCCTGTGGACTGTAGAAAACTTCACCGAGATTTGTCAAAGCCTTCTCCACATCCGCCCCTAGATAGTGGGCTTTTTTGATTTTGGCCTGACGAATGGCTGCCGTCAAGTGAGGCAGCTCACCCAAACGGTCCAAGACTTCCTCGCCTGCTGCAACCAAGGCATCGTCAAAGAAGGTCAAGGCTACGCTGGCATCTGTTTCAAATTCCATCCCAGCTTGAGCAATATTAGCAAAATCTTCATTGCTATAGTCTGTCGTCTGAGGCATAAAGGCGTAATTACCTATATGGCTCATCTGAATGTAGATTTGTTCCAATTCCGCAAAGGCCTTCTCAAAATCTTCAAAAGTATGAAGATTGCCCTTGTAGTCACGGCTAAATTGATTGATGTCTTCGCGCGTTTTCTCGATTGCACGCAAGAAATCCTCACGGTCTTGGTATAGGGCTGTTAAGTCCCAAAGTTCCTTTTCTGGAAATTCTGAACGGTGTTTTTGTTCCATTTTCTTCCTCTTATTTCTCTAATTCTACTAAAACACTAAGGGCTGATAAGGCGTAAAGTGGCGCTGTTTCTGCTCGCAAGATGCGAGGTCCAAGGCCTGCAAAGGCGGCTCCTTTAGCTTCAAAACTTTCGATTTCTGCAGGTGAGAGACCCCCTTCTGGACCAAAGATAAAGAGCAATTTAGCTCCCTTTTCAAGACCAGCAACTGCTTGTAAGAGCGCAGCGACTTCTCCTTCTTTTGCTGATTCTTCATAGGCTACTACAATAGAGTCAAACTGATCAAGCTGGGCTAGAAAATCTGCTTTTTTCTCGAAAAGCTGGATACTTGGGACCAGATTACGCTTGCTTTGTTCTGCCGCTCCAAGGGCAATTTTTTCCAGTTTTTCAACCTTTTTACCCAATTTCTTGCCATCCCATTTGGCGACTGACCAGTCTGCTGGAAAGGCCCAGATTTGGCTGGCACCAAGTTCGGTTACTTTTTGAGTAATAAACTCCAGCTTGTCTCCCTTGGGAAAGCCTGATGCAATGGTCACATGAACTGGCAGTTCCACATTCTCAGCCAATTCTTCAACCAATTCAAACTGACGATTTTCCACATCTAGCACGCGCGCCAAACGTTTAATGCCATCATCAAAGACTAAGGTTACCTCATCATCTTCCTTCAGGCGCATAACCTGAAACATATGCTTGCTGGTTTCCTTGTCCTCAATGGTGATAGGAGAGACTGCACTGCCCTTGACAAAATACTGCTGCATGCTAGCCTCCAATCACACCTGAAATATCCTTGGTCTTCTTAAAGACACAGGCATTCCATTCCCCTTGAATCATGTGGGTTTCAAGGAAAAATCCAGCTGACTCAGCCGACTCGCGCACCATATCCCACTTGTCCTTGATAATCCCACTCATGATGAGGTAGCCTTCGTCCTTGACCAAACGATAAGCATCCTCTGTCAGATGAATGAGAATATCCGCTAAGATATTAGCCACAATCACGTCTGCTTCAATCTCAACTCCCTTAAGCAAATCTCCTGCCGCTACATGGATATTTTCCATGCCAGGATTGAGCTCAATATTTTCCTGAGCCACCCGAACCGCCACATCATCCAGGTCGTAAGCGAAGATTTCCTTGGCACCAAGCAGCGAGCTGGCAATAGAAAGGACACCTGATCCAGTCCCCACATCCAGCACTGTCTCTCCGCCACGAAGAACCTGCTCCAAGGCAAAGAGGCTCATCTTGGTCGTCGGATGGGTTCCTGTCCCAAAGGCCATACCAGGATCCAGCTTGATAATCTTTTCTCCCGCAGTCGCCTCATAGTCCGTCCACGACGGCACGATGGTCAAGTCATGAGTGATGCGAGCTGGTTCATAATATTTCTTCCAGTTGTCTGCCCAGTCTTCCTCAGCCAAGTCAGTCGTGCCCATCTTGACCTCTCCTAGATCCATAAAATCAGTTAATTCTGCCAGGCGAGCCTGCAAATCTGCCTCAACCACTGCCACATCAACCGTATCAGGATAGTAGGCTGTCACTACGATTTCTTCTTGTTGCTCAACCTCTGGGAAAATCTCGCCGAAGCGATCCACATTCCCCACATAGTCCATACTATCTTCGATCGCAACACCTTGCGCTCCCAGCTCAATCAAGAGATTGGACACCAACTCTTCCCCCTCACGCTTCACCGTTACTTTTAACTCTTGCCATGTTTCCATCCTATTCTCCTTAACGATCCATTATTTCTTCTAATTCTTTCAATGTTTTACCATCCTTGTTCTTCCAGTCAGTTCGTCCATTGGTATTCATTCCTAGCACAAAAGCTGCTGCATAAGAAGGACTAGAGAAAAGTTGTTTCTCCTGTAAAATGCCATCTTTGATTACATTTGTATCAATTAGTTCTTTACGAAGTTTTTGTAGACTAGATGGGATTACGTTGGAATCTATCAACTCTATTTGACTACCCTCCAAAACTACAAAACCTTCCGAAGTACGTTCACAACGTGCTTCTATTACTTTATTAGATTTCTTAGATTTTCGTTTTAAGTATAAATAAGTTAACTGATCATTAGATAAGTCTTTCTCCGATATCTTTGTCATAGGAACAAACACTCGATATCCTAAGGTTCCTACAATCATCAAGGTGTTTTCAACAACCTCGTCCAACTCTGATTGCTTCTCTTCCGTTACATTCCCAGAATTTGGCTCATTCCCGTTTTTCACAGTATATCGCCCAGATTCTTTAGCTAGCTGAGTAAATTTATTTTCCAGATAGCTAATTTCTGTCGGACCAAAGGAATTATTCTGCGTCGTCAAAATAATGACATCATTAAAATAATCTGCGTGATTATCACGAGTATGTTCCTGCACACGAAAAAGGATTCCCTCTCCATTCTTGCGATTCGTTGCCTGCCCGATGTAGGTAACATCCTTTTGCTTATCCTCATCACGTCCAAATAGGAAATAAATCCCACTTTGTTTCATTTCGTCACGAGATTTTAAATCAGCCAATTGAATTCGAGGAATTTTATAAATCACCCCTGTCCAATTTGACAAAGTACATTTTATTTTCCCAGTAACTTCTCCATCCATGAGAAACATATTGATATTCTTACTACGATTTGGCATTTACCTAACTTCCTCCATATAATCCCTCACTCTATCCTGCAACTGGGGTACAACCTTATCTGAGCCAAGAAATTCGTCAATACTCATCAATTTGTAGCTCTGCCCTTCGTCACCAAAGACGATACTATCAAACTGTTCCTGCCTTAACTTACCAACTAGAAAGACGGATTCCTTTCCCTCAAAAAGCATACTGGGATAAACCTTACTCCAAAGCAGAAAATCTTCAGTCAGATGAATTCCTAGTTCTTCATAAACTTCACGCGCCACGCACTCAAAAGGACTTTCATCGCCTTCACGTCCACCACCGGGCAACTCCCACATATTGGGCCAGGGAATGCTTGTCTTATCATCGCGTAAGATAGTCAAGATCTTATCTCCACAAAACAAAGCAATCTTGCAGCCTGTGAAATCAGAAATTTCTATTTCCATATTAGACTCCTAATACCTCGGATAAGGATAAAATTCTCCCTCTTCCAAGCCTGCTTTTCCTTCTTCAAAGACTTCTTGGTTCCATTCCATGACAAATTCTTCTGCTTCTGGGTCTTCCAAAAAGTCCATGAGGGCATCCAGCCCAACCTCGGCAGTATCTTTGAGAAAAAGGGCGAAATAAGCTAAAAACTCGCGAGAGAAACCTTTCTTAGGCAGATAAGGGATAACCGTTAAATAGTCTTCCTCATTGACAGTTGACTTTGCTGGATTGTAAAAAAGCACTGCTTCTTCAAAGAGGATATCGTCTGACGAAACTTCTCCGTCCTCATCCACCATCTCCACACCTGCAGCGTTTTGCGCTTCTAATAGAAAACTCACTTCAACCGCATGATTGCGCTTGTCCCAACTAATCTCATAATCAAAAGGAAAGTTCTTGTCCAACTCTTCCTGTAAAATATCTAAAAATCCGTATGTTGCCATTTTATCCTCTTTCTATGCGACTCTTTAATCTCCCCGATTGCTCGGAAATATGCTAAAATAGATACTACCATCTTACCACATATACATCAGAAAATCCATGTTAGAAAGGACTGCTATGCCAGACAATCTCGCGCTTCGCATGCGCCCCAAAACCATCGACCAGGTCATCGGTCAGAAGCATCTGGTCGGACCTGGAAAAATTATCCGTCGCATGGTGGAAGCTAATCGTCTGTCCTCCATGATTCTCTACGGACCTCCAGGTATTGGCAAGACCAGTATAGCCTCTGCCATCGCTGGAACGACCAAGTATGCCTTCCGGACCTTTAATGCGACAGTTGATAGTAAGAAGCGACTCCAAGAAATCGCTGAAGAGGCTAAATTCTCTGGCGGACTAGTTCTGCTACTAGACGAAATCCATCGTCTTGACAAGACTAAGCAAGACTTTCTTCTGCCACTCTTAGAAAGTGGTCTGGTCATCATGATTGGGGCGACGACTGAAAATCCTTTCTTTTCTGTCACTCCTGCCATTCGCAGCCGTGTTCAGATTTTTGAATTAGAACCCTTGGCCAATCAAGACGTCAAAGAGGCGATTCAAATTGCTCTAACTGACCCTGAGCGTGGCTTTGATTTCCCAGTTGAGCTAGATGAGGATGCACTGGATTTCATCGCGACCTCTACAAATGGAGATCTGCGTTCTGCCTTTAACTCGCTGGATCTGGCTGTTCTCTCTACCCCTGAAAATGACAAAGGAATCCGCCATATCACACTGGATATCATGGAAAACAGCCTCCAACGAAGTTATATTACCATGGACAAGGATGGGGACGGACACTATGATGTCCTTTCAGCCCTGCAAAAGTCCATCCGTGGCTCGGATGTTGATGCCAGTCTCCACTACGCCGCCCGCTTGATTGAGGCTGGTGATCTGCCTAGTCTCGCTCGTCGCTTGACCGTTATTGCTTATGAAGATATCGGCTTGGCCAATCCCGAAGCTCAGATCCATACTGTAACTGCTCTAGATGCTGCTCAAAAGATTGGTTTCCCAGAAGCTCGCATCCTCATTGCCAATGTTGTGATTGATTTGGCCCTCTCTCCAAAATCCAACTCAGCCTATGTGGCTATAGACAAGGCCCTTGCTGATCTCAAAACATCAGGGCATTTGCCTATCCCTCGACACCTGCGTGATGGCCACTACAGCGGGAGCAAAGAGCTTGGCAACGCCCAAAACTATCTTTATCCACACAACTATCCTGGAAATTGGGTCAAGCAAGACTATCTGCCAGAAAAAATCAAAGACCAGCACTACTTCACTCCAGAGGATACTGGCAAATACGAACGAGCCTTGGCACAACGCAAGGAAACCATTGATAAATTACGGGACTTGTGAAATCCTTTTCAAATAATTGCATTTTCCTCTTGATTTTTTTTGAAAAAGTGGTATCATATAAACATAGAAACGCTGTGGTGTACGACTTCACACTTAAGTGTTGACCGACTATTTTTTGTATTATTAGGGAAACAAAAGTCTTCTAACAGCATGTAGGCCGTCTCACACGGAAACAGCTTCAGTTAGAGCGAGTTGCCCACCTGCTTAATTGCGCGGGTTCAATACAAACCGTGAAGTTTCGGCACCAATACAGCTTTTTATTTGCCTTCTTAGCTCAGTTGGTAGAGCAGTAGACTCTTAATCTATGGGTCGCAGGTTCGAGCCCTGCAGGGGGCATCTAAAAACAACAGGAAAAAGCCTTGGTTTCAAGGCTTTTTTACTTTCTATCTCCCCTTTTTCATGATGTATTTTCGTATAGGTGTTTCAACCATTTGAACGATTTCAAATCCTTCTTTTTGGTAAAGCTTGTAAGCTGTTTGATTTGCCTCGTAGACATTTAGAGAGACAGTATCTATGTCTTCATTTTCAAAGGCCAAACTAACAAATTTTCTTAAAGCCTGGCTACCTAATCCCTGTCCCTGCTTCTGGGGGTTGATAAAAAATCTCCCGATATGAAGATTCCTGTCTTCTAGTCTGATTTTCTGGATAAGCCCCACAAATTCTTGTTCATCAAATATTGAAAAGATTCCTTCCAAATCTTGCAAGATTTGAATTGTTAAGGGAAAAGGAATTATTGTTCCCATCCATTGTTCTTGAAAGGATTTGCCAAGGGAGTTGGACCATTGGCATACGTGCTGAGCATTTTCTGTGCTCACATTTTCTTCAAAACGAATCATCATCTTGACCTCACCATCTTATCAATGTTTCTTTATTATACCACTTCTTCTATTTTTTACGAATAGATAAGTATGATTGATCTTTATTTTTTTCTTGTCGGGAGCATTCTCGCTTCCTTTCTTGGTTTAGTTATTGACCGTTTTCCTGAGCAATCCATTATCCGACCAGCTAGTCACTGCGATTCCTGTCAGACTCGCTTGCGTCCCTTGGATTTGATTCCTATTCTCTCGCAGGTCTTTAATCGCTTTCGCTGTCGCTACTGCAAGACTCGCTATCCTGTCTGGTATGCTCTCTTTGAATTTGGGTTAGGACTCCTCTTTCTAGCTTGGTCTTGGGGCTGGATTTCCATAGGACAAGTCATCCTCATCACTGCTGGCTTGACCTTGGGAATCTATGACTTTCGCCATCAGGAATATCCCTTACTAGTCTGGCTTTTCTTTCATCTATTCCTAATGGCCTGCTCTGGTTGGAATCTGATTATGATCTTCTTTCTTGTCCTCGGAATTTTGGCCCACTTTATTGATATCCGCATAGGAGCAGGGGATTTTCTCTTTTTAGCTTCTTGTTCTCTCGTTTTTAGTGTGACAGAATTACTCATCTTGATCCAGTTTGCTTCTGCGGCAGGGATTCTGGCCTTTCTCCTACAAAAGAAAAAGGAAAGACTTCCTTTTGTGCCTTTCCTCTTACTTGCTGCTTGTTTGATTATTTTTGGTAAGCTACTGCTTGTTTGACAAAGTCCTGAATCGGCTCTCCTTGGTGGAGAGCTTTTCAATTGAGTGAAATTTTCCAGTTAAATTACTTTCTCAATAAAGTTTCGTATGGTGGTTAAGCCATCTGGCGTGCCGATACTTTCTGGATGATACTGGAAACCGTAGATAGGCAGGTTCCTGTGCTGAATTCCCATAATAGCTTGGTCATCCGTCGAACGAGCTGTAACTTCAAAATCTTCGGGTAATTCCTCTACCATAAGACTATGGTAACGCATGACTGAACATTTGTTCTCTATTCCATCGTAGAGAATGGATGGAGCTTCAAATTGTAGCTGACTTTGTTTACCATGCATGACCTTAGGAGCTAAGCCGAGTTTTCCACCAAATGTCTCAGCAATAGCCTGATGTCCAAGACAAATCCCTAAAATTGGTTTTCGGCCTGCAAAATCTCGAATCATTTCCTCCATCTTTCCAGCATCAGCCGGCCAACCAGGTCCGGGTGAAAAGACAAGCGCTTGAGCCTTTTCCGCGACTTGATAGAGACGAAGGTCATCGTTTCTTAAGACCTCAACAGGAGAAAAATTTCCGATATACTGAGCTAGATTATAGGTAAAAGAATCGTAATTATCAATCAATAAAATCACAGTTTTCTCCCTTTAGTCTTGGAATGATTAGTTGTTTTTAGCTTCTAGGTAGTCTGCAATCGCAGCTACGTCCTTGTCTCCACGACCAGAGACATTGATGATGATAATCTCATCTTTACTTAGTTTCGGTGCACGTTTAACCGCTTCTGCGATGGCATGCGAACTTTCAATCGCTGGGATAATCCCTTCTGTCTTACTAAGAAGGAGCAAGGCCTGAACAGCTTCTTCGTCTGTCGCTGCTACGTATTCTACGCGGCCTGAATCTTTAAAGTAGGCGTGTTCTGGGCCAACCCCTGGATAGTCCAAACCAGCTGAGATAGAGTAAACTGGCGCCAGCTCTCCATCTTCCTTAAAGACTGCATAGGTCTTCATACCATCGACAATCCCGACACTACCTTTTGTCATAGTGGCTGCGTGCTTGTCTGTATCAAGTCCGTGACCGGCAGCTTCGACCCCAACCAATTTGACTTCTTCATCAGCCACATACTGTGAAAAAGCACCGATGGCATTTGAACCACCACCTACACAGGCAATGACGTAGTCTGGTAAACGGCCTTCTTTTTCCAAGATTTGACGACGAGATTCTTCACTGATGACCTTTTGGAATTCATGAACAATGGTAGGATAAGGATGAGGCCCTACAGCAGATCCCAAAACGTAGAAGGCTTCAAGGTCATTCATCCATGCTCCAAAAGCTGCATCAACCGCGTCCTTGAGAGTTCGAGTTCCCGTTTCAACCGCGTGAACAGTTGCTCCCATCATCTCCATGCGGAAAACATTGAGACGTTGACGTTCCACATCCTCTGCTCCCATGTAGACATCACAAGCCATACCAAACTTGGCTGCAGCCGCTGCTGTCGCAACACCGTGCTGACCAGCTCCTGTTTCCGCAATCACTCGTTTTTTGCCCATACGTTTGGCAAGAAGTATTTGTCCTAAAACATTGTTGAGCTTGTGAGAACCCAGATGGTTAAGGTCTTCACGCTTGAGATAAATCTTAGCCCCACCTAGGTGGTCTGTCAAACTTTCCGCAAAATAGAGCGGTGTTTCGCGACCTGAATAATCCTTCAAGTAATGGCGAAATTCTGCCAAAAATTCTGGGTCATCCTTGTACTTGTCAAATGTCACTTCCAACTCATCCAACAAAGCCTGAATCGGCTCCGGTACAAAACTACCACCAAATTGTCCAAAATAACCTTTAGTTGTCATAAAAATTTCCCTCTTTCAGTATTGATTTCAAGATATGAAAAAGCCCACACACAGAAAATAATCTGTGTGAGGGCGTTGGTAACGCGGTGCCACCTCAATTATAAAGGGACTATTCCCCTTTACATCTCAGCCTTGTCTAACAACAAGTTGCACTGTAAGGTGTGCGCACCGAATTTTCATTGTTTCAAATTCATTTTTAAAATCAGCCCACTTTCACTACTTTCAACCACCCGTTCACAATCACCACAGGCTCCCTGAAGATCAAAAATAATTACTTTTCTGATTTATTGAGAATATTATATGTTATTGTTCTATCTTTGTCAAGATTTTTTTATGATTTTTTTCCAGAACCAAGGATTTCTTCGGAAATTCTCACCAAAGTCTTAACGATATAATCTACTTCTTCATCGCTTAATTTTGTATGAAGAGGAAGCGTAATTTCATTTTCAAAGAAGGCATAGGCTCTTGGATAATCTGCCATATCAAAACCAAGATTCTTATAGGCTGTCAGGAGAGGAAGCGGTTTGTAGTGTACATTACTTGCAATTCCTGCTTTGGCCAATTCTTGAATGATGAGGTTGCGTTCTTCTAGACTTGCTCCTTCTACATGGGTGATGTAGAGGTGACGACAAGATTCGACAGTATCAGTCTTGTGTGCCAATGGGTGAATACGAGTACCCGCAAAACCACGATCATAGCGGCCCACGATGTCCTTACGACGTTGTAGCAAAGCTGGGTAACGGTCCAATTGTACCAAACCAATCGAAGCCATGATATCCGTCATGTTGCACTTGTAGGCAGGTGTTACGATATCGTATTCCCATGAACCTAGTTGCATCTTGGCAAGAGCGTCTTTGGTTTGACCATGAAGAGATAGGATTTGGAATTCCTTGTACATTTCTTCGTCGTCAATTGCTGGATTGGCCTTCCAAGTCGCACTTCCTCCCTCAGCCGTTGTAAAGTTTTTAACAGCATGGAATGAGAAGGAAGTAAAGTCAGCGATAGAACCAGCAGGCTGTCCTTTATAAGTAGATCCCAAAGCGTGGGCACTATCAGAGACAATCACAATACGGTTAAAGGCCTTTTGCCACTTGCTTGAAGCGGTAAAAAGGTCACGTTTTTTCTCCACAACTTGGAATAAACGGTCATAGTCGCAAACAATTCCTGCAAGCTCTACTGGAATGATAACCTTAGTCTTTTCAGTAATGGCTTGCTCAAGCAAGTCATAGTCCATCTCAAAAGTATCTGCTTGGATATCCACCATGACAGGTGTTGCTCCTACGTGAGTGATGACACTACATGAAGCTGTATAAGTCATAGCTGGAACGATGACTTCATCCCCAGGTCCCACTTCCAAAACACGCAAAATCAACTCAAGGGCGGCAGTCGCAGAGTTGAGGCAGACAGTCTTAGGTGTCTGTGTGTATTGGGACAAGCGACGCTCCAGTTCTTTTGTCTTAGGACCTGTTGTGATCCAACCAGAACGTAGGGTATCCGCTACTTCAGCAATTTCAGCTTCCGTAATATCGGGTGGTGAAAATGGAATATTGTAATTTGGCATTGATTTGCTCCTTTTGTCTGTACTCATTTTCTCATGACTACTTTATTTTAGTACCTCAAACACGGTTTGAAACATGATTTTGATGTCTCCAAGGAAACTAAACTCTCGGAGATAGGCGAGATTATAGCGCATCTTTTCAGGAAGGACATGTTCGACATAGGCTTGGTCAACTGATAGACCTTTCTCCGTCATTTGACTGATGATGGTGTCCTCATCCTTGTAGTTGATGCTAGCTGGAGAGGTAATTCCTGCTGGCAAGAGCAAGGTCGCCATCATTTCAGGGCTATACTGCACCGTGTAGCGTGGCACCTCAGGTCGTGTCCCAACAAAGGACATCTCGCCTTTAAGGACATTGACCAGCTGAGGTAGTTCGTCCAAACGCACACGGCGGATGAAATTTCCCACTTTGGTAATGCGGCTATCGTTAGCAGAAGTCACTAGACTTCCTTTTTTATCCGCATCCGTTACCATAGTACGGAACTTCCAAATCTTGAACGGACGATTGTACTGGGTCACGCGCTCTTGCTTGTAAATGACAGGTCCCTTGCTATCCAACTTGATCCAAATGCTCAAGATAAGAAAGACGGGAGAAGTCAAAAGTAGCAAAAACAAGGCTAGAACCCAATCCAGGCAACGCTTGAAAATCAGCGAACCCTTCCTTTTAGAGACAAGCTGGTAGTAGGACTCAACCTCGCTTGATTGCATTTCCACGGGCAAGTCTTCCCATTTCAGCATGCTGTTTCTCCTTTGTTTTTATTATACTATTTGTCAACATTTTTCATTATACCACAAAATGGAAAAGGCGGTGCAAGAAAGCTGTAATTTGAAAGATTTCCTTCTAGTACTCAATGAAAATCAAATGACAAACTAGGAAACTAGCCGCAGGCTGTTCAAAGTACTGCTTTGAGGTTGCAGATAAAACTGATATGGTTTGAAGAGATTTTCAAAGAGTATTAGGACATGGCTCCAGCCTGCAAGCTATACATCTTGTGATAGGTTCCTCCCAAGGCCAAGAGTTCCTCATGGGTTCCACTCTCGATGATACGCCCCTTATCCAAGACATAAATGCAGTTGGCGTCTTGGATGGTCGAAAGGCGATGGGCGATAGCAATGGTCGTCCGCCCCTGTCTCATCTTAGCTAGGGAATCTTGAACCAAACTTTCTGTTTCAGAGTCAATATTGGCTGTCGCTTCATCCAAAATCAGGATTTTAGGCTGACTGGCAACCGTTCTAGCAAAGGCAAGAAGCTGGCGCTGGCCAGTAGAAAAGCTCGAACCACGCTCGGAAACGGGGGCATCATAACCCTGCGGAAGCTCCTGAATAAAGGAATCTGCATCCACAAAGGCAGCCGCAGCCTGTACCTCTTCATCACTAAGATCTTGGTACATGGCGATATTGGACTTGATAGTCCCGTGATAGAGGAAGGGATCCTGCAAGACCAGACCGATGTTCTTTCTCAGCTCTTCCTGACTGTAGTCCCTAATATCTACACCATCTAAAAGAACTCGCCCTGACTGAAATTCATAAAAACGCATGAGGACATTGATAATCGAAGATTTCCCCGAACCTGTATGACCTACAAAGGCAATGGTTTCGCCCTTCTTAACTGAAAAGGAAATATCATCCAGAATCGGATGTTTGCCATCATATGAGAAACACACATGTTCAAAACGGATATTGCCTTCTTTGACTTTGGCTGGTCCATCTTCTTGAAGAGGCTCATAGGTTGTCTCATCAATCAAGGCAAAGACACGACCTGCAGATACCATGGACGTTTGAAGGGTTGAAAAGTTTTGCGTCACCTCAATCAAGGGATCAAAGAGACGATTGATATACTGGATAAAGGCATACATGGTTCCGGCTGTTATCCCGATAGAAAGACCACGATAACCAAAGTAGGCCATCAAAACGGCGTAGCCCAGGAGTTTCAATAAACTCATGGCAGGTCTCAAAAAGAGGGCATCCAAGGCTACAGAACGGTTGGCATAGACCAAGTGTTCTTGGTTGATTTCATCAAATTCTGCTTGCAGGCGCTTCTCTTGATTAAAGGCCTGGATAATCCTGATTCCTTCGATGTTTTCTGCTAGCTTACTATTGATATCTGACAAGAGACTTCTGGTTTTTTCGATGATTTTCACTGACTTTTTCCGATAGAGATTAACCAACAGGAAAATCAAGGGAAGAAAGAGCAAGACTAAAGCTGTCAAACGAAAATCCAGCACCAACATGGTATACAGAGTTGTCAGAAAGATGAAAACTGCTGAGATAAAGCTGGATAAAATTCCCGAAAACATGTCACTGATGGTCTCGGTATCATTGGTCAAACGCGAGACGATGGAACCTGCTGGCGTCTTGTCAAAATAAGACATGCCGAGTTTCTCCATATTGGCAAAGGCATCGCGACGAATATCTCTGACAATACTGTAGGACACCCGCGCAAAGAGAAGATTGCCGACATACTGAACCAGAGTTTGCAGGATGTAAAGACCATAGTAGACCAGCAAAACGGTCACAGCAAGTTGGTTAAGATTGCTGAGGTACTGGTCGATAAAGTGGGAAGCCACAAGGGGAATAACACTTTTAATGACCGTAGTCGCTAGGAGAAAACTGAGTGCTAAAAAGGTCAGGAGACCATAGGGCTTGAGATAGGACATCAAGCGCTTCAATACAGCCCATTGTTCTTGCTTATTCTGCATCTTCTCCTCCTTTCATTTCCAACTGCTGAGACTGATAGGTTTGGGCATACCAGCCATCTAGAGCTAGCAGGTCTTCGTGCGTACCTCGTTCGATAATCTGTCCATTTTGCAGAACTAAAATCAAATCTGCATGGACAACAGCACTGAGACGATGTGCTGTAATAATGGTTGTCTTATCCTTCCGCGTCTCCTTGAGATTGTCGATGATGGCATACTCCGTCTTGGCATCCACGGCGGACAAGGAATCATCTAAAATCAAGATATCAGGGTCTAAAATCATCGCCCGACTCATGGCCAGACGTTGCTTTTGCCCACCAGAAAGACTGACTCCCTTTTCACCGATCAACGTATCAAATCCCTGAGGCATGTCCACAATATCTTGGTAAACTTGCGCTAGTTTAGTCGCTTCCTCGACCACCGAAAGGGGCAAGTTAGGATTGCCAAAGCGGATATTGTCTAAGATTGAAGCCGCAAAGAGAAACTGATCCTGAGGGACATAGCCCATGAGACTGCGAAGATCTGTCAGACGATAATCCCGAATATCGTGACCGTTTAGGTAAATGGCTCCCTTATCCACATCGTATTCACGCAAGAGGAGTTTGAGCAAGGACGTTTTTCCAGAGCCTGTCTGACCAACCAAGCCCAGAGTTTGCCCTTTTTCCAAACTAAAGTGAATATCCGTCAGTGTCTCCTCATTTTCAAAGGCAAAACTGTCAATGGTGTACTCCAAACGTCCATTTTCTATACCATCTAAAGGAAACTCAGGATCTTGTACAGGTGATTCCTGAGATAAAAGATCCTCAATCCGTTGGTAAGAAACCTTTCCTCGCTGAGTGATATTAAAGAGGAAGCCAATGGCCATAAGAGGCCAGACCAGCATATCCAAATAACTGATAAAGGTGACTAGATTGCCAACCGTAATCTGCCCCTCCTGAACCATCAAGGAACCGACCAAAAGGGTTAAAACATAGGATGAACCAACAAATAAGAGAACCATGGGGTCAAAGAGACTATCGTATTTCATGGTTTGGAGATTCTTTTGGAAGGTCAATTCATTTACTTCCTGAAAAGATGCCAATTCATCAGACTGATAACCGAAAGACTTGGTCACCTTAATACCTGATACAGACTCCTGCACCTTGTTATTGAGTTCAGAAAAGGCAGCCTGTGATTCGCCAAAAGCCTTGTGGGTCTTTCTCCCTAGACGACTGGTCGCATAAGCCATGAAAGGCAGGGGAAGAATAGCAACCAAGGTCATCTGCCATGAAATGCTAAAAAGCATGGTCAGCAAAGTCACCAGAGCCGTGATAGAGGCATCCACCGCAGACATAACACCGCCACCTGCGAGACGAGTCAAGGCATTGATATCGTTGGTGGCATGCGCCATCAGGTCCCCCGTCCGATAGGTCTGATAAAAGGCTGGCGACATTTTAGTAAAATGCTCAAACAAGCGAGACCGCATGATCTGCCCCAAACGATAGGAAGTTCCAAGGATATACATGCGCCAAACATAGCGCAGATAGTACATACCAAAGGCTGCCAGTAGCAGATAAAATAGATTAAGAAGGAGGTCCTGCTGGGTTAATTGTCCCCCAGTGATGGCGTCAATCACCCGTCCCATGACCATGGGGGGAATGAGATTAAGGACGGAAACCAAGACCAAGGCCACAATCCCGACTAGATAACGGCGCTTTTCTAACTTGAAAAACCACCAGAGTTTTTGAATAATGGACATAAAATCCCTTTCTGATTGCAAATGGAAACCTGAGGCCAAGACTCAATGAAAATCAAAGAGCAAACTAGGAAACTAGCCGCAGGCTGTACTTGAGTACGGCAAGGCGACGTTGACGCAGTTTGAATTTGATTTTTGAAGAGTACAAGACCCCAGGTTTTTCTTATTCATAAGTTACGACTGAGACGACACCCTTGTCATACTCAGCTATAAAGATATTGGCAACATTGTCATACCCTTGTTTGCTGAGATTATCAAGCAGCCATTCTTCGCTGCGACCAATGGTCTCCAAAATTTCGATTTGGATAACACCATCTGTGACAACAGGATACTTGGGATTCTCATCTCCCATTTGGACTACGATGAGTTGACCGTTTTGCTCTTGCATAGCTCGTTTGACTTGTTTCATTTGGAAAATTCCCTGGCTACGGAGCTTAAGAGCTACGTCCGCTGCTGATAAACCAACCGAACGACAGGCTTCTGGATCAATCTTCCCATTTTTGATGAGCAGGGTTGGTTTCCCATCAATCAAACGTTTCACAAAGTGAACATTATTGTTAAGCCATTTGAGAGTCAAGACCAGAATGGTCCACATAATCAGGATAACTGCATACTGCAGGATACTGATGGAGCTATTGTAAATCACCCCACCGATGATCCCCCCGAGTACATAGTTCTGAATTTGGTCTATCGCTGAGTTAGGCGCTAGGTTGCCCTTTCCTGTCACATTAATTACGAAAACCAGAGAAAAGAGACCCAAGGCTAGTTTGATTAAAATTTCGATATAATTGAGTGTCATTTGTTCACCTCCACCAGTTCAATTGCATCTGTTTTATACAATTCCACTTTCTCTAACAGGTACTTGTCTGGCTCACTTCCGTTCAAGGCACGATAATAGCGATCACCTACCTTGATAAGTGCGCCATCAGTGTCCGCAGAAGTATTGACATAGATCTCTGACTTGTCTACTCCCAATTCTTTGGAAACAAGCTCGATGAAATGAAGTGAAGCTTGAAATTTATTGTTAGAAACTTGATTGTTTTGATATGTCGTGATACTGACCAAAAGCAGAGCTAGTAAAGTCAAGGCTGAAATCATGACCAACTCACGAAACTTGGTTCCCTTTTTATCATGGTATGCCTTAAAAGCAAAAAAACCTGTCACAGCTAATAGGACAATCCCAAAGCCAACCATGATACCATTTTGCTGACCGATTTGGCTGAGGACATAGTCATAAGAATAGAATTTCATGTATTTTCACTCACTTTCATAAAATCATTCTTAATTATAAACGAAAGAGGGTGATTTTTCAAACCATACGTTGGGGAAATGCGCCTTTTTTTGGTATAATATAGTCTGTAATCTGAATGAAAAAGGTAACATTATGAAACTCATCTCATGGAATATCGATTCCCTCAATGCAGCCCTAACGAGCGACTCAGCTCGTGCAAAATTGTCCCAAGAAGTCCTACAAACCTTGGTAGCTGAAAATGCTGATATTATCGCTATTCAAGAAACCAAGCTTTCTGCCAAGGGACCTACAAAGAAACACCTAGAAGTACTTGAAGAACTCTTCCCAGGCTACGAAAATACTTGGCGTTCCTCTCAAGAACCTGCCCGCAAAGGCTACGCTGGAACCATGTTCCTTTATAAGAAAGAACTCACACCAACTATCTCCTTCCCAGAAATCGGTGCCCCTTCTACCATGGACTTGGAAGGCCGTATCATCACCTTGGAATTTGATGCATTTTTCGTAACGCAAGTTTACACTCCAAATGCTGGTGATGGTTTGAAACGCTTGGAAGAGCGTCAAGTCTGGGACGTCAAATATGCTGAGTATCTAGCTGAGTTAGACAAAGAAAAACCAGTACTTGCAACTGGAGACTACAACGTAGCCCACAAGGAAATCGACCTTGCAAATCCTGCCAGCAACCGCCGTTCACCTGGATTTACAGACGAGGAACGTGCTGGTTTTACCAACCTTTTGGCAACTGGATTTACTGACACCTTCCGTCACATTCACGGCGATGTCTCAGAACGTTACACTTGGTGGGCGCAACGCAGCAAGACTTCTAAAATCAACAATACAGGCTGGAGAATCGACTACTGGCTCACTAGCAACCGTGTGGCTGACAAGGTGACCAAGTCTGACATGATTGACTCAGGTGCGCGTCAAGACCATACGCCGATTGTATTGGAAATTGAACTCTAAGGAGAAAGCTAATGGACTATCAAGCTGTCATTCCTGAATTTGTAGTATCTGACCTCGAAAAGTCACGCCACTTCTACTGCGACTTGCTGGGATTTTCTGTCGAATACGAGCGTCCAGAGGAGAAATTTCTCTTCCTCTCGCTTGAAGACTGCCAACTTATGCTAGAAGAAGGCAGCACAGAAGAATTAGCCCAACTAACCTATCCTTTCGGGCGCGGTGTCAATATTTCCTTTGGCATTGAAGATGTCCCTCAGCTCCACCAAAAACTGCTGGAAGCTGACTATCCTATCCATCGTCCGCTGACCAAAAGAGAATTTCGGGTGGGAGATAGCTTTATTTACCCTCATGAATTTGCGATTTTGGATCCTGATGGTTATTTTTTAAGATTTAGCGAATAGAATAATCAAAACCTACAATACTGTATCTCGTTGTAGGTTTCTTTTTTGTTCGTTTTTTTCATTAAAACACTAACAAAACATTTGATTTCTAAAGCTAATTGGTGTAAAATAAAAACATTGGCAGTAGCCTATTTAAAATTGAATATCATTTTACTTGTTTATGTCGTGAATTGGCACGACGTTTCTACAAGGTGCCGGAACACCTAACAATGAGTATGTCAGCTGAAGGTATGGTTTTGGCCATGCCTATTTTGGGGACTTACTTAGGGGATTAAGTAGGTCCTTTTTCTATTTCTTGCTAGAAACTCTAGACAAGCAAATGAAGCATCTTTTAGACTTTAGGAGGTCTTATGAAATTATTAGAAGAGCGCATCCTTCAGGATGGGCATATCTTGGGTGACAACATCCTCAAGGTGGATTCTTTTTTAACCCACCAGGTTGACTTTAGCTTGATGCGAGAGATTGGTAAGGTGTTTGCGGAAAAATTCGCAACTACTGGCATTACCAAGGTCGTCACGATTGAAGCTTCAGGCATTGCCCCAGCTGTTTTTACAGCTGAAGCCTTAGATGTTCCCATGATTTTCGCCAAGAAAGCTAAAAACATCACTATGAACGAAGGCATCTTAACTGCCGAAGTCTACTCCTTTACCAAGCAGGTGACCAGCACGGTTTCCATCGCTGGAAAATTCCTCTCACCTGATGACAAGGTCTTGATTATCGATGATTTCCTTGCCAATGGACAAGCTGCCAAAGGATTGATCCAAATCATCGAACAGGCCGGAGCAAAAGTCGAAGCTATCGGAATTGTTATCGAAAAATCCTTCCAAGATGGTCGTGACTTGCTCGAGAAAGCCGGCTACCCAGTCCTATCACTCGCTCGCTTGGATCGTTTCGAAAATGGTCAGGTCGTATTTAAGGAGGCAGATCTCTAATGCAAAAACAAGAAAAACACTCGCAAGCAGCCGTTCTTGGCTTGCAGCACTTACTAGCCATGTACTCAGGTTCTATCCTAGTTCCCATCATGATTGCGACAGCTCTTGGCTATTCAGCTGAGCAGTTGACCTACCTGATTTCTACAGATATATTCATGTGTGGGGTGGCCACCTTCCTCCAACTCCAACTCAACAAATACTTTGGTGTTGGGCTACCAGTCGTTCTTGGAGTTGCCTTCCAATCCGTCGCTCCTTTGATTATGATTGGACAAAGCCACGGTAGCGGAGCTATGTTTGGTGCCCTTATCGTTTCAGGGATTTATGTGGTTCTGATTTCAGGCATTTTCTCAAAAGTCGCCAATCTCTTCCCATCCATCGTTACAGGATCTGTCATTACCACGATTGGATTGACCTTGATTCCTGTCGCTATCGGAAATATGGGAAATAATGTCCCAGAGCCAACAGGTCAAAGCCTCCTACTTGCAGCCATCACTGTTCTAATCATCCTCTTGATCAACATCTTTACCAAAGGATTTATCAAGTCTATCTCCATTTTGATTGGTCTGGTTGTTGGAACTGCCATTGCTGCTACCATGGGCTTGGTAGATTTCTCACCTGTTGCAGCAGCACCGCTTGTCCATGTCCCAACTCCCCTCTATTTTGGTGTACCGACTTTTGAAATCTCCTCTATTGTCATGATGTGCATCATCGCAACAGTTTCCATGGTGGAGTCAACTGGTGTTTATCTGGCCTTGTCAGATATTACCAATGACCCAATCGACAGCACGCGCCTGCGCAACGGTTACCGCGCAGAAGGTCTGGCCGTACTTCTCGGAGGAATCTTTAACACCTTCCCTTACACAGGATTTTCACAAAACGTTGGTTTGGTTAAATTGTCAGGTATCAAGACTCGCCTGCCAATCTACTACGCAGCTGGTTTCCTAATCCTCCTTGGACTCCTTCCTAAGTTTGGTGCCCTCGCCCAAATCATTCCAAGTCCTGTCCTTGGAGGTGCCATGCTGGTGATGTTTGGTTTTGTTTCCCTTCAAGGAATGCAAATCCTAGCGCGCGTTGACTTTGCTAACAATGAACACAACTTCCTTATCGCAGCTGTATCCATCGCTGCAGGTGTCGGACTCAACAATAGTAATCTCTTTGTCAGCATGCCAACAGCCTTCCAAATGTTCTTCTCAAACGGAATCGTCGTGGCAAGCCTCCTCGCCATTGTACTCAATGCCGTATTAAATCGGAAAAAGAAATAAAAAAAGAGGTACGAACCTCCAGATTGAAGAAAAGTTCATTTTGGACGATCTCTTCAATCTTTTTCTTTCGGTCCAAAATAAGACTACCCTTGAAAAAGTTGGAATAATAGCCCTTCTGAGAAAATATACGTTAAATCAGAAATTAAATTATTTCCAAAATAATTGTAAGAGTATCCACTTTCTAATAGGTCGCTCAAAAAGTTTTAAAAATCATAAAAACGCATAATATCAGGCATTCAAAAACCTTGATATTATGCGTTTTATCAGGGAAAAATTTGCTAGATTTTCTCCTCAAATTGAGTCATTACCCAGCCTCTTCTATTATCTTCTTTTACCCTTTTTTACAGGCATGAGCGTAATGTCTCTCAAGCTAAAGTAGGCTAGAGCCAGCATGGCGATTGTGACAAAGAATTCTGTCGGTAATTGGAAGATTTGCAAGATGGACAACATCAGCAAAATCAAGAGAGCAACAACTACAAAGACCAAGATAACGATGTTGACTGTTCCTTTGATACTTTGGGGTGTCGCAAATACATAGAGTAGTAATAAGAGTATCCCTATGATTAAATAGACCATCTTTATCTCTTTCTAGCTCTTATTCAGCTGATTTTTTCTTTTTGTTGGCTTTCTCGCGCTCTGCCTTGTTGAGGATTTGCTTACGCAAACGGATAGACTCAGGCGTTACTTCCATGTACTCATCGTCATTCAAGAACTCAAGAGACTCTTCAAGGGTCAAGATACGAGGTGTCTTGATAACCGCTGTTTGGTCCTTAGTAGCTGAACGGACGTTGGTCATTTGTTTAGCCTTGGTGATATTCACTGTCAAGTCATTCTCACGAGAGTTTTCACCGATGATCATTCCTTCGTAAACCTCAGTACCTGGATTGACAAAGATGGTACCACGTTCTTCGATAGACATGATTGAATAAGTTGTAGCCTTACCAGCATCGATCGAAACAAGGGCACCACGGTGACGTCCACCGATTTCACCTGGAATGAGTGGCAAGTATTGGTCGAAGGTATGGTTCATGATACCGTAACCACGAGTCATTGACAAGAACTCAGTTGAATATCCGATCAAACCACGCGCTGGAACAAGGAAGACCAAACGAGTTTGACCATTACCAGTTGAAATCATATCCAACATTTCACCCTTACGTTCAGAAAGGCTTTGGATAACAGAACCTTGGTATTCTTCTGGAGTATCGATTTGAACACGTTCAAATGGCTCACATTTAACACCGTCAATCTCTTTTACGATAACTTCTGGACGAGACACTTGAAGCTCATAGCCTTCGCGACGCATGGTTTCGATCAGGATTGACAAGTGCAATTCTCCACGACCTGAAACAGTCCATTTATCTGGTGAGTCCGTTGGGTCAACACGAAGGGAAACGTCTGTTTGCAATTCTGCTTGCAAGCGTTCTTCCACCTTACGAGAAGTCACCCATTTACCTTCTTTACCAGCAAATGGTGAATTGTTGACTAAGAAAGTCATTTGAAGTGTTGGTTCATCGATGTGAAGGATTGGAAGTGGTTCAACAGCGTCTGTTGGAGTAATGGTTTCACCGACAAAGATGTCTTCCATACCGGAAACGGCAATCAAGTCACCTGCTTTGGCTTCTTGGATTTCACGACGTTCCAAACCAAAGAAACCGAAGAGTTTTGTAACACGGAAGTTCTTCGTTGTACCATCTAGTTTAGAAAGGGTAACTTGATCCCCAACTTTTACACTACCACGGAAGACACGACCGATACCGATACGACCAACGAAGTCATTGTAGTCCAAAAGTGAAACTTGGAACTGCAAAGGCTCATCTGAATTGTCGACTGGAGCTGGGATATGGTCGATAATCGTATCAAAGATTGGTGCCATTGTTTTTTCTTGATCAGCTGGATCATCTGACAAGGAAGAGGTTCCGTTGATAGCTGAAGCATACACCACTGGGAAGTCAAGCTGGTCATCATCTGCACCAAGCTCAATGAAAAGTTCCAATACTTCATCCACTACTTCTGCTGGACGAGCTGATGGTTTATCGATTTTATTGACAACCACGATTGGGACGAGGTCTTGTTCCAAGGCTTTTTTCAATACGAAACGAGTTTGGGGCATGGTTCCTTCATAGGCATCTACGACCAAAACAACACCGTCAACCATTTTCATGATACGCTCAACTTCTCCACCGAAGTCCGCGTGTCCTGGTGTGTCCATGATATTGATGCGAGTTCCGTTGTAGGCAACGGCTGTATTTTTAGCAAGGATGGTAATTCCACGCTCTTTTTCGATATCGTTTGAGTCCATAGCGCGCTCTGCTAATTCAGTACGTGCATCAAGAGTTTCTGATTGTTTCAATAATTCGTCAACGAGGGTTGTTTTACCGTGGTCAACGTGGGCGATAATCGCAATGTTACGGATATCTTCTCTTAATTTTGTCATGATTTCCTCTAATATTTAAATTTTTATTTCTAACTGAACAATTATACCACAGTCTCATTCAAAAATCACAGTTCAGCTAAGTGTAAATGTTTTCACTCTGCTTTTCTAGTCAAGGCAACTCTTTTCAAAGTCAGAGACTTATGATAAGATAAGCTGGTATGCGTTTAGATAGATTATTAGCCCAAGAAAAGGTCAGTCGCAAGGCTATGAAACAGGCTCTATTAAAAAAAGAAATCTTAGTAGATGATTGTCCAGCTAGCTCCCTCTCTCAAAATGTCGACACTGGATTGCAGAAATTAGTCTTTCAAGGACAGCAAATCCAAGGGTACGAGCACAACTACCTCATGCTTCATAAGCCAAACGGAGTCGTTACAGCTAGCAAAGATAAGAAACTTTCAACCGTCATGGATCTCCTTCCACCTGACATCCAGTCTGACCAGCTCTATGCTGTCGGCAGACTAGACCGTGATACGACGGGACTGCTCCTTTTGACAGACAATGGACCTCTTGGTTTTCAGCTCCTTCATCCCCAGTACCATGTCGATAAATCCTATCAAGTGGTGGTCAATGGACCGCTTACGTCAGACCATATCCAAAAATTCAAGGATGGAATCGTCTTTCTAGACGGGACCACTTGTAAACCTGCTCAGCTCGAAATTTTGTCCTCAAGCCCAACAGAGAGCCGGGCCTCCATCACTATCTCTGAGGGCAAGTTTCATCAAGTCAAGAAGATGTTTCTCTCAGTTGGTGTCAAGGTTACTGCCCTAAAACGAATCCAATTCGGTGACTTTACATTAGACCCAGAACTAGCAGAAGGGCAATACCGCCCCTTGAATCCAGAGGAATTGGAAATCATTAAAAACTACTTAGAAATGAGTCGATAAAATAAAAAAGCTTTATGTTTAAAGCTTTTTTATTTTTTGCTTATCCATAAACTCTTGCGATGATTACAATCGAGTTTATTACAAAAACTACAAGTCCTACGATATTGAGAATTCTTTCTGTTTTATAGTCTAGTCCAGATTCTTTTTGATACACATTAGCCAAGTTCAATCCTATGATACCCAAAATCAGACCTACTATTGGAGATAGCAAACCAAGGACGATAGATAAGATACCTAAAATAAGTGAGGAACTTTTCTTTTGTTGTGAATTCATATTCCAAAATCTCCTTAAAATTAATATAAATGATGACACCATAAAATGCTAGCTTTATCTATCATTCGATAGTTTTTTACAGAATGTTAACTATTCTTCACTTTCCCTTTCCAAGAATCCAGTCCATAAGAAAGGATATAAATCTCAGAGAAACCTTGTTTTTTCAGATAAAGTGCTGCATTGGTCACTCGTTGTCCGCGTTGGTTTTCGTAGAGAAGGACAGGTTTATCCTTGCGAAGGGCTGCAAGGCTTGACTTCAACTGATTTGAAGGAATATTGCGAGCTCCGAGGATATGTTTTCTGTGAAATTCTGCTGGTTCACGGACATCAATCAATTGCCCTTTTCGAATCAAGGCTTCAAATTCTGCATTGTCCACAATCTTAGCCGCACGACGAATACGAAGGTAGTTATAACCCATCCACGCCGCCATCGCTAGTACAATTCCCCATAAAATCCAAATTGTCATAAGTTCTTATCTCCATTTTTCTCTAAGTAGTCTAATTCTATCTTGTGCTCTCTGCGAAGAACAGCTTCCGCCTCTAGATAGTCTAGCTTGTCCATCAGACCTGCATCATAAATCCGAGAGAGTTCGAGCTTCATCAGTTCAATATCATACAAGCGCTTCCCCATGTAAACAATAATGCCAAACTGTTTGAGAAATTGCTGCACATCATAGAATGTTTTCATAGCTTCCATTTTAACAGATTCTAGACATTTTTTCAATACTGGTTTGGGGCTTTCCTCTCTTCCCTTCATCTTCTTTGCCCATTCTTCCGCAAGTATGGTACAATAAAAACATGAGAATTCAACAACTACACTATATTATCAAAATCGTCGAAACTGGCTCTATGAATGAGGCAGCCAAGCAACTTTTTATCACCCAACCCAGTCTTTCTAATGCCGTTCGAGACTTGGAAAATGAAATGGGTATTGAAATTTTTATTCGCAATCCCAAGGGCATTACCTTGACCCGTGATGGGATGGAGTTTCTCTCCTATGCCCGTCAAGTTGTCGAGCAAACTCAGCTTCTGGAGGAACGTTATAAAAATCCTGTCGCCCACCGCGAACTTTTCAGCGTTTCCTCTCAGCACTATGCTTTTGTAGTCAATGCCTTTGTCTCCTTGCTAAAGAAAAGTGATATGGAAAAATACGAACTCTTCCTCCGTGAAACTCGGACTTGGGAGATTATCGATGACGTCAAGAACTTCCGTAGCGAGGTCGGTGTCCTCTTTTTAAATAGCTACAACCGCGATGTTTTAACGAAAATGCTGGACGACAACCACCTCTTGGCCCACCACCTCTTTACCGCCCAGCCTCATATCTTTGTCAGCAAGACCAACCCTCTGGCTAAAAAAGACAAGGTCAAACTGGCTGATTTGGAAGACTTCCCTTATCTGAGTTATGATCAGGGGACGCACAACTCCTTCTACTTTTCAGAAGAGATTCTTTCACAAGAGCACCACAAGAAATCCATCGTGGTTAGTGACCGCGCAACCCTCTTTAACCTCTTGATTGGTTTGGACGGATACACGATTGCAACAGGGATTTTGAATAGCAACCTCAACGGAGACAATATCGTTTCTATTCCACTGGACATTGACGATCCGATTGAACTAGTCTATATCCAGCATGAAAAAACCAGCCTATCTAAGATGGGCGAACGCTTTATCGAGTATCTACTAGAAGAAGTTCAGTTTGATAGTTGATAAGCCGTCAGACATATTTTATAATATTTCTTAGAAAATAATGATTGGAGAATATCGTTGAAAAAGTTTATATTGGCAAGTGCTGTTGTCCTTTCAATGGCAGGATTTGCCCAGGCACCTATCTATGCGGAAGAAAACAATGCTAATCCTCCTGCTACCACCGAGCAAAGCAACTCTAAGGAAGATAAGAACGATCTTTCAATTAAAAATGAAGAGGAGACTATAACACTTCCAAAAGACAAGGCAAAGGAAGAAGCCCCTAAAAAAGAAGGATGGCAGGAGGAAAACAAACAGTGGCGTTTCTATGAAAACAATCAACCTGTCCTCAAATGGAAAAAAATTCAAGATAAGTGGTACTATTTTGACAACGATGGAAACCGACTCAATGATACCATTTTTGATGGCTATGTTCTCAATAAAGACGGGGTCATGGTAGAAAATGGCTGGGTAGCTCTTGAGGGTAAATGGTACTATGCCAGTGAGTCTGGAAAAATCATCCAACAAAAATGGAAAAAAATCGGAGGAGTTTGGTACTACTTTGACAAAGATGGCGTCATGCTTAGTCAGACAATCGTTGATGGTTATCTCCTTACTAAAAGCGGGGCCATGGCTGAGAATGGCTGGGTAAAGGTTGACCAAAATTGGTATTATGTCACACCGTCAGGAAAAATCTCTCAAGATAAATGGGAGAAAATAAAAGGAACTTGGTACGCCTTTGAACAAAATGGAGTTATGCTTTCCAATAAATGGAAAGGAAGCTACTACCTCAAATCTAGTGGAGCCATGGCTGAAAAAGAGTGGATCTTTGATAAGGCCTACAACAGTTGGTTCTATCTAAAAGCGAATGGAACCTATGCGGCTCGTGAATGGATTGGAGCCTACTATCTCAAGTCTGGTGGCTATATGGCCAAGAATGAGTGGATTTACGACGACTATTACAAGGCTCGTTACTATTTGGACGATAGTGGCCATTATGTTTCAGGAACCTACAAGATAGACGGAAAGGAACATTTGTTCCAAAAATACGGCCAATGGATTTCTGAAGTTTCAACAGAAGGTGGATTTGTAAAAGGTCAATACAGCAATACCATTTTCCTAGATCCTGGGCATGGTGGTCGAGATTCAGGTGCCTTTTACTACAATGTAGCTGAAAAAGATCTCAACATGCAAATCTATCGCAAACTGCGTAAGAAATTAGAAGAATTAGGTTATACTGTCCTCACATCACGTGACAGTGATATCGATGTTGATTTTAAGATTGAGCGTTCAAGAATGGTAAATAAAACCAACTCTGATATCTTTATCAGTATCCATTTCAATGCTACTGGAAACATTCACTCAAAAGCGAGCGGTATTCAAACCTACTCCTATAGCGATGAACCTGATTATCCAAGTAAGATTAATCAATACTGGCACAATCACCCTGATCGTATGAGTGAAAGCAAACGCCTCGCTGCTGCTATCCACTCCTCTCTCCTTGCAGAAACAGGTGCCAAGGATGCTGGCTTATTGGAAAGTAGCTTCGCCGTACTACGCGAAACAGCCAAACCAGCCGTCCTCCTAGAACTTGGTTATATGGATAATTTCACTGAAAATCAACGGATTCGTGATGATCGATACCAAGATAGACTAGTCGCAGGTATTGTGAAAGGCATCCAAAAATACTACGCTGGTAAATAAAAACAAAGTCTCGAGAAACCTCGAGACTTTTCTATTTATCTTCTTTTTTATCCTTATCAGGAAAGAGGTAGGCAAGTCCTACACAAGCTAGCACTCCTGCACCAATCACCAAACCACTCGAAATTGGCAAAAGGTCCAAAATAGCATTTGCAATGATAAAGGCAATGATCAAGCACATGAGACTAGCCTTATAGTCTTTTTTCAAAAGATTTTCTAGAGTGAAATAGAGGAACAATCCCACTGGA
Source organism: bacterium (assembly GCA_905221265.1). GTDB lineage: Bacteria > Bacillota > Bacilli > Lactobacillales > Streptococcaceae > Streptococcus. The sequence goes on from CAJNCQ010000004.1 coordinate 77,174, forward strand.
ATGAGTGACCAGAGATTGACATCCAAACTTGGCCAACCAATATAGCCAAAATACAATACAACCGCTGCTGCTACTAAAAATACAAGTCCCAATAATTTTCTCATTTTTTGTCTCCATTTTCTTTTTTTGGTTCTTGAGTTGTCTGATACTGACCCCTCACGCCCTTTACAAAAATCATTATAGCAGAGGATTTTTTCAAGAACAAGCCCTTTTGCCTATCTGGTCAATATCTCGGTCTAAGTGGTTGAATAGTAGTAACAAAAGAAAAGAAGCCCTAATGGACTTCTTCATTCTGCCGATTGCAGGGATCGAACCTGTGACCTACGCGTTACGAGTGCGTTGCTCTACCAACTGAGCTAAATCGGCGATTACTCTTTTAGTATAGCACTCTGAGAATAGATGTCAAGAAATTTTCATCCCCATTAGAAAAAGCCTGTCCTGAGACAAGGCTTTGAGTTTCTTCCTTTTACGAACCCGCACTTTCGTAGGCATCCAAGCCCTTGTCCCATAGTTTCAAAGAAATGACAAAGAAGACAAGGGAAATCAGAATCAAACCACCGATATTAAAGAAGACATCCTTGTCCTGCAAGAAATAGCTAGCTGGATAGTAGGCCGTAAAAGCGAAAGGCACGATAAAACTAATCAACCAACGAAGTAGGGAATTGTAAATGGAAATCGGATACTTGGCAAAGTCATTAAACATATAGAAAATATAAATCATAGCGCCTGACTGCTTGGTCCAAAAAGCAATACTGGCTGTCGCGATTTTCAAGGAAGTATAGATCAAGGTCGCAAAAGGAATACAAACTAGGAAAAGCAAAAATTTAGGAAAGGTCCAGCTAATACTAGTGACCGTTGTCGCTAGAAGGATTCCACCAACCAAAAGTTCGCCCAAGGCATCAATCTGAAATGTCTCAACGAGGATATGGAAGAGAGGATTGATAGGACGAGTCAGATACTTATCAAACTCTCCCTTTCTCACCAATCGTTGCCCCAGTGCCCAGAGATTATCAAAAAAGAGATGATCCAGTCCCTTGGGAATCAAGGAAAATCCATAGATAAAGGCAATCTCTTGAAAGGTCCAGCCTTCTAGCGAGGGGATGTGTTGAAAGATGACGTTGAGAAACAAGAGGTTCAAGCCTTGAGTCAGAAAAACTCCCAGCACACCAACCACAAAATCCACCTTGTATTCCATGATTTGCTTGATGTATTGTCTGATAAAAATCAGGTGCATGCGTTGATATTTTTTCATACTAACCTCCCTGAATGGTGATAAAGGACTGGACTCGTTTCCAAATCAACTGAGACAAGCCCACCATTACTATGAGCCAGAAGAATTGTAGCAAAAGCGCTTGAAGAATCTGACTAGCATCGTATTTCCCAACAATGATCATGACCGGAGTGTAGATCAAAGATGAGAAAGGCAAGAAGGACAGAATATCTGAAACCACTTTGGGAAAGAAAGCCAAGGGAATCAAACTCCCAGACATAAAGGCCACTATGGAAGTCTTAAGTAGATTGGAACCCCATAGATTTTTAAATACAAAGGCTGAAAATCCAAAGCAGATATTAAAGAAAAAGTTAATCAGATAGGCCAGCGTCAAGCTAAATAGATAAAGGGTAGTTAGTCCCAGCACTTCTACAATACCTTGCCCTGATAAAATTTTCATCAACACAATGACACTTAAAAATGGCAGTCCAACAGAGATAAAAATCAACCACTTAGAACCAAGCTCCGTAAAGAGATAAGAGGCTGCAAAATGAACTGGTCGCAACAAGCGCATGATAATGGAGCCATCCTTAACCTCCTCCCCAATCATAAAGGAGCTATCCGACCTAGTCAAGAGATTGGTCACAAAACTCATGATGATGTAGAGGGTAATATCCGCCATACTGAAGCCCTGAATCAAGGACTCCTGCGAGGAATCAAAGACAGCCTTCCAGAGATAAAACGCCACAAAGGCCCCCATGACATCACCAATCCGATAGAGAATAAAGTTGACTCGATAGGTAATCAACTCCTGAATCCCTGCATTGATAAAGGGTTTATAACGTCTCCACAATTTGACCATCTTAGAGCTCCTTTCGGTAGAAGCGACGGATAATATCCTCAATATCCGTATCCACCATCTTCAAATCGCGAATCTCAAAATCAGACAGGGTTTGCTTGATAATGTCAGCTGACTGGTAGCGGGAACTATCAAACTCAATATTAAGGCTATTTCCTTGTCTATCAACGGTCATATCAGGTAGGCCTTCATAGTGAGAGACGAGGTGACTTTGACCTGGTAGCAGTTCAAAGGAAAGAGTCTTCATCTTTCCAAAGGTATCCTTGAGCTGACTAACCGTCCCATCAAAAATCTCCTGCCCCTTGTCAATCATAAAAATCCGATCACAGAGTTGCTCAATGTCGCTCAGGTCGTGAGTGGTCAAGAGAATGGTGGTCTCTTCCTCCTGATTGATTTGGGTAATAGCCCGACGGATGTTATCCTTGACCGAAACGTCTAAACCAATAGTCGGCTCATCTAAAAAGAGAACCTTGGGATTGTGAAGCAAGGAAGCCGCAATATCCGCCCGCATCCGTTGACCAAGTGAAAGAGTTCGCACGGGATCCTTGATAAAGTCCTTCAAGTCCAAGACTTCATTCAAAAAGTCCATGCGCTTGTGAAAGAGCGAGTCCGGCACATCGTAAATCTCTTTTAACACCGTGTAGGTCTCTTGCAGAGCCAAATCCCACCATAGCTGGGTTCGTTGTCCAAAGACCACACCAATATCCTTGACATAGTCTTGGCGATTGTCCTGCGGAATCTTGCCGTTAATCCGACAAAAACCAGATGTCGGTTTCAAAATCCCTGTCAGCATTTTGATGGTTGTCGACTTTCCAGCACCATTGGCCCCGATAAAGCCTAAAATCTGCCCCTTGGGCACCTCAAAGGTTAAATCCTTGACCGCTTCAAAGGTCTGCTTTTCAGGATGAATAAAGGAGCGCAAAGCCCCCTTCAAGCCTGGCTCCTTTACTGTCTTCACAAAATTTTTCTGAAGATGTTCCACTTCTATCATTGCCATATCTATCTCCCCTTAGTAAGAAATCAACAAACCGTGTCCTCTAAACACAAAAAGCCAATTTCTCATCTCCTAAAATCTGCCTTCTTTATCACATTAGAAGGCCTCAGTAACACTCTATTATAAAGTAATTAAGAAGGGAAAACAAGTGTTTTTTGTGGGATAGGAAAGAAAGCATAGAATATCCCAGTGATCGAATATCTTGAAAACGACTAGATTCACTCTCCGCTGCTTCATCGGAACTTTTTTACATTTCCAAAATGTGATACAACAATGGTATCCAATTGATTCGCTATTTCTTTAAAGGAAAGATTTAAGTCCAAAGTCTGAACACTGATTTGATTACCGTGCATTTGATAAACATTATCTGGTTGAACTACTTCATCTGTCTTTGCATAGAGCAACATTCCCGACACTTTGCTACCATGTTCTTGATTTTGGTATGCTCTATTTTTGACATATGTAAAAATCTGATAAAGATTGTTGGAGTGGAGAGAATACTTTTTAAAATTCATTTGAGTTGTACTTTTATAGTATTTAGCATCAATAATCAAGATAGAATTCTCTTTTTGAAGCTGAATATCACTTTGCATGATAGGGAGCATCTCACCGATACCATCGTCTAACGCCCACGGTATCTGTGCTGCATTCGCATTTAATTCTGGATAATGTTTTTTATAATACTCAAGGATAAATTTTTCATACAATCTGTTCATTCGTCGCTCATCTAAGAAACTCATCATCTTCATGTTACCATCTGATGTTGTTTGCAATAAACCTTTTACCACTAAATAGCAAATGGCAATCATCATTCTATAAGATTGATTATTTTTGTTGTATTGCAGATTCCAGTTAACAGTTTCCAAATCAATCGGTTCAACATCACGGAAATAAACCATCAATTTCCGCAATTCTTTCTTCCTATCCTTGGAGATATCTGCTTTCAACAGAAGATTGACCGTTGATTTTATAATACGGTTCATCCTATTATTTACTGAAAACTCTTCATAAGTACAAAATATTTTCTTCCCAAGAGTACATTGACTTTTGATTGACTCTGTAATCTCAATTTTTCCCCTTAGTGTAGAGAGTTCTTCCACTTGAGCAAGGTATTCCTTTCCCAGTCCTCTCTTAAGCTGTATGGCAATTCCTTTAGCCAAGATAGCACTCATCAAATCAGCCGTATGATGAAACTCCTCTGTGGCAAGTTTCTGATATCCTTGCCCCTTAAGAACCTTAAAAGCATAAGTCAGCATGTAATAAACATTCTTTATCGGTATCACTTAATCGCACTCCTTAGATTGCCACTCCATTCTTTAACTAAGCTAGGTTCATCAAACCAATACTCCTTTAAAAGAGGTATCAGTTCATACTCTACAATACTCGAAAGAACTTGTTGGTCGATACTATTCGGTATTAGATTACAAAAATAACTATGGCCTATGCAAAAACCCTCTCCTAAACTTTCATCAGAAGCGATGATTTCATTTAGATGCTTCACAGTATTTATTAATGCATCAAATTTTTCATTCTTCAAGTGTGATTGATATTCTTTGAAGCCATCCGAATCAAATCCTGGTTTCAACTCAAAAAATGCAAATCTTCGTCTCAAGGCAAAATCTAGCATGGCTAAGCTACGATCGGCAGTATTCATCATACCAATAATGTATAAGTTCTCCGGAATTGAGAATTGTTCATCCGAATAAAGAAGCTGTAGATCTCTTCCTCGCTTATCCATTTCGATAAGCATAAACAATTCACCAAATATTTTGCTCAAATTTCCTCGATTAATTTCGTCAATGATAAAGAAATAATCATTGCTTTCATCGCCCTCAGCCTGTTTACAAAATTGATAGAAGGGACCTTTTCTTAGTTCAAAACCACTGGCAGAAGGTCTAAATCCCATAATAAAGTCTTCGTACGAGTAACTTTGGTGAAACTGAACCATCTTTACCCTATCGATCGCTTTTTCACCCATCAGTGAGTAAGCTAGTCGATCAGCAGCAAATGTTTTTCCAACACCCGGAGCCCCCTCCAATATGATGTTCTTCTTAAGGCGAAGAATCGTTGCCAATCGATCATAATCCTCTGCTGATACAAAAACTTCTTTTAGAAAATCTTCTCTAGCGTAGCTAGTATCTCCTTTTTCAAATTCTTTTGTGTCTTCCGATGCTAGATTGTATGTAGATGCTGAACTCTCACTAACTTCATTTTTTGCTTGTTTTTCTTTTTTCACTTGTTCAGAATACTTCCACGCTGCAAAAGACAATTCATTGAAGTTTTTCAATTCAGACTGTGGACTACCTAAATAGTTTTTAAGTATTTCAACAATAGAAAAATAATCTGATGCAGAAACTTTCGAATTCACCTTTGGGAGTTTATGGACTAATTCTAAAGGTAATTTCCCAGATTCGTAAATATACTCCTTGTTTGGTCCATCTATATTTAAAAACGAATTGGAGGCAATCCAATATAAGCCCATCGTAACTTTAGCAGTACCATTGTTTTTTCTATTGATGACTTTATCAAAATAGCCTGAGAGAAGCTCCTTATTTTCAGATGATGGATCTTCAGAATAAGCTAATGCCGCTACAAAAAGCTCCCACAAATCATCAATATCACTAACCCCTCTATCTGTATAAAAAAGATAATAGGTCGCATTCTGTTTATTGAGAACGGGAATACTGTCGAATGAAGTTGGAACATCATGAGATAATTCGAATAATTCTGCAATAGCAGTCAAAATTTTAATCCGATTTTCATTTTTCAACCCTTTATTGAATAGACCAAAAATTGTAAAAGGGTCAATATCCATGATATTGTTGTCCTTGTCCAAGGTTGGCATTGAAATGCCCGTCATTTGATAAATTGCCTTAACCTTTTGAATGAGCTCTGCCCTTTTCTCTTTATATCTCACAAGTTTAAACGCAAATTCTTTATAAAAATCTACCCAATCAAATTGTCCTGCTTGTCTCATCTTAAACCTCACATCCCACATCTCTAGTAATTTTTGATGTACTAAATTTTATTGTTAATTAATATTATAGCACGAAAACCTTTCCAATACGATGCAACATTGCTATACATATACGATAAAAATTTCACTATCTTTAATCAACTTCAACAGTACACAAAAAGGTGACCTTTGTCGCCTCAAATGATTCCTTCTGATACTTTGAAATTCAATAATGAATCTATTCGATTCACTTTTTTATCCTTCATTATGAAGTTTCATTTCAATCTCCTTTGTAGATATGTCGTGAGGAAGAGGAAATATCTTCGTGTAGCCCTCATCACAAAAGACAACCTTCTGATCTGATGGAAACCATTCCCGAAGCCAGAGGATATAGGCGGCATAATCTTGTAACCGATTTTTTGAATCAAAGAAGTTTATAACGAAGACATCATTTTTTCGATTCAAAGCACCCTCAACTGAGACCTCGGGACTTTGGTAATCCCATAAAAGACGATAGGCTTTTTCATGATCGTTTTCTTCCCTTATAATCACACCTGAATACCTATCTCTCAGCGAAGCACAAAATGCTTGGATATCAAATTCTGCATTTTCATAACCATCTAAAAAGATAAAATCTGCTGAACTCATGACTCTCCTCCTCTCTTTGAAAGCCTGATATTATTTTATCATAAATTAAAAAATTTCTTAGAATCAAATTAAATTCCACCTCCTAAACTTGAAAAATAATTTATTTCCACCACACAAAAAACCCACCCTCATGGGCAGGTTTCTGATTTGTATTGTTCAGCTAGATTAAGCTTTACCTTCTGAACCAAATACGTCAATACGTTCTTCAACTGATGCTTGGATAGCTTTTACACCGTCAGCCAAGAATTTACGTGGGTCGAAGAGTTTCTTCTTGTCGTATTCTGCTTCGTTTGCTTCGTAGTCACGAGCAAATTTACGAGTTGCATTAGCGAATGCGATTTGACATTCAGTGTTAACGTTAACTTTCGCAACACCAAGTTTGATAGCTGCTTGGATTTGGTCATCAGGAATACCTGAACCACCGTGCAATACGATTGGGAATCCTGGTACAGCTTCAGTCAATTTTTGCAAGTGGTCAAGGTGAAGACCTTTCCAGTTTGCAGGGTATGGACCGTGGATGTTACCGATACCAGCTGCCAAGAAGTCGATACCAGTTGCAACCATTGCTTTAGCATCTTCGATTGGAGCCAATTCACCATCACCGATGATTCCGTCTTCTTCACCACCGATAGTTCCAACTTCAGCTTCTACTGATACACCATTTGCGTGAGCAAATTCTACAACTTTACGAGCTTTTTCAAGGTTTTCTTCAACTGGAAGGTGTGAACCGTCAAACATAACTGAAGTATAACCAACTTGAATACACTCAAGTGCATCTTCGTAGTGACCGTGGTCAAGGTGGATAGCTACTGGTACAGTGATACCCATTGACTCAACAAGGTTAGCGATCAAGTTGCGAGCAACTTTGTAACCACCCATGTATTTAGCAGCACCCATTGAAGTTTGGATCAAAACTGGAGCTTTTTTAGCTTCTGCTGCACGCAAGATAGCTTGAGTCCACTCAAGGTTGTTTGTGTTAAATCCACCAACTGCATAACCGTTGTCACGAGCTGCTTGGACAAATTTTTCTGCTGAAACGATTGCCATTTGTCAGGCCTCCTATATATTTTTTGGGACATCCCATTTACATTGTTCATTTTATCACTTTTTGATAAAAAAAGCTAGTTTTTCCCATACTTTAGATTGAATTTCTTCCAATCCAATCAATGTAAACCCTTTCTTATACTTAGTCTTGAGTGACTTTGGGATAACGTATGAAGAAGGTCAAGCGATCATCTTGCATCTCAAAATGATAAGGTAATTTCTCGTGTTCTAATAAACTTTTGACCACAAATAGTCCCATTCCTGAACCCTTGGCCTTGCGACTAGCATTGTCAGAAAAAGACTGGGCCAGTTTTTCTTGTTCTTCAGGACTACAGCTATTCTCGATAAAGAGTTTCCCCTCTCTCTCGCCGATGCGGACCAAGCCGCCTAAAGTGGAGTGCTTGATGGCATTACTGATGAGATTCGATAGGATCAACTTCATCACAGATGGGTTTATATAAGCCTGCTGATGGGTTAGGCTAATGTCTACCTGAAGTTCTCTCTCCTTGGCGAGTAAAGCATAATCTTTGACCAGACTTTGCGTCATCTGAAGGAGGTCAACCTCTTCTTTCTCCTCTCGCAATTCCTGAACAGAAGAAAGAGAAAGTATCTGAAGAACGTGGTGACTGAGGTCATCCACAATCCCCAAGGCAACTCCCAGATAGTGGTCTCTATCCTTATAACGACCGATATTTTCTTTCATATTTTCGATTAGGATTTTCAAGCTGGCCAGTGGAGTTTTCAATTCATGAGAAGCTCCTCGCAGGAACTCAACCTTCATCTTTTCAAGCTGGAGAATGGCTCCATTCTTGTCATGCAAGTCCGCAATAACAGTCAAAAGGTGCTGGTAGAGGCTATTGATTTGTTCCTTGAGATCACCTATCTCATCCTTAGAATCCACACGCAATCGCACTTGAGCATCCAGTTCCATCATCCGACGGGTCACCCGCTTGATTTCCAAAATCGGTGCAACAATGGTCCGAGCATAGATATAGGCCACCAAAAGAGAAATCAGAAAGGATGCCAACAAGGTATAGGGGAGAAACTGGAGACTGATCTGCTCTGCTTCCTTTTGCAAGTCCATTGAAGCTAAAAACTGGAGAGTCATCGTGCTACCATCTTGCGTTTTCACCTCACGCTCCTCGATAAAGAGGGAGGTAGTCTGGCGATCCGTGTCCAGAGGAAGGTTGTCCTTGACTTCTAACTTGTCCTCGGTCATTTCTCCCTTGACAGCTCCTTTGATATCACTGGTCTGGGAATACAAGTCTAAGACTTGCTCAATATTCTGCCTATCTTTTCCGTCCAGGGACTGAGCGATGGCTGTCGCTTTCTGGCCAATGGTTTCCTGACGATGGCTCAGATAAGTCGAGGGAAAGAGAAAATAAATGGCTAAATGAAGACAGACGACCAGAACACTAAAAATCGAGAAGGTATAGATAAATATCTTTGTAAATAAACCTGTTCGTTTCATTTTCGCTCCAATTTATAACCAACATTGCGCACAGTGAGGATACAGTCCAGGTCTAGCTTTTTCCGCAGTTCCTTGATATAAACATCAATAACACGGTCAAAGGGAACTTCATCTGTCGCCTTCCAGACGGCATCGATAATCTGAGAACGAGTCAAGGCTCGGCCTTCATTTTTTACCAGATAGTCCAGAATTTCCAACTCTTTGGCATTGATAGCCACTTCTTCTCCTGATAGGGTTGCACTATAACTCTCAAAGTCCACCTTGGTATCCTTATAGGAAAAGGTTCGTCCCGTATCGTAGTAGCGCTTGAAAATCGCGTCTACCCTCACTTTTAAAAGGGAGAGGGAAAAGGGTTTTTCCAGATAGCCGTCTGCTAGAGAGGCAAAGGCACTCATCTTGTATTCTTCATCCTGAAAGGCGGTTAGCATCAAGACAGGAATCTGACTGCTTTTTCGAATCTCGGCTAGGACTTCGAGGCCATTAAGCTTGGGCATTTGGATATCCAGCAGTACTAGAGCTACTTCATAGCTGGAAAATTTTTCCAGAGCTTCTTGACCGTCCGCCGCCTCAATGGTTTCATAACCACAATCGGTCAAATAGTCACTGATTCCCTCACGGATCATCTCCTCATCTTCTACAATTAAAATTTTCATAGAAAAACGTTTCACATTCCTTTAAATTTCTTGTAAATCATCTCGGTTTCACCCTGAAAGGAAGAGGCCTTATACTCAATGAAAATCAAAGAGCAAACTAGGAAGCTAGCCGCAGGCTGTACTTGAGTACGGCAAGGTGAAGCTGACGTGGTTTGAATTTGATTTTCGAAGAGTATTATCAAGATGAAATAGATAAAAATGCTACCTATATTATACCCCATTTAGGGGAGAATAGGTAGCAAGTTTTTTATTCGCTATCGAGCAAGAGCTCTTTTGGTTGTTTTCTGAGGAGATTGCTTGAAGCAAGCGCCATAACGAGAACCACTAGCACCAAGGCAAGGACAAAGACAATGATAAAGTCTGATGTCTGAATGGAAATGTCTAGGCTCGACAAGGTCTTGCTAAAGCCGTCTACTTCTGCACCACCACCAAGGTTAGAGGCTTGAGCAGCCTTGCTGGCTTGCTTGGCAACACCTGAAGTGACATTGGCAAGAACAGTATTTCCGATGGCACGAGCTGTGTAGTTGGCTAGGAAGTAAGCAGAAACGAGAGCAGGGATAGCAATCAAGATCGATTCAGTGATGAATTGACCCAAGATACTTGCCTGCTTGAGACCGATAGAGAGGAGAATTCCCACTTCCTTGCGACGGGCGTTGATCCAAAGGCTGAGCAAGAGTGCAAGGAGAAGAACTGAGAAGCTCAAGCTACCCCAGAAAAGGAGGTTGGCCATCTTGTACATACCAGAAATGGATTGCTCTAGAGCTGGGTAGTTAGAGGAGCTCTTTACAAGTGTGTAGCTCTTCCAGTTGATACCACTGATACCATTCAACTCTTTCATAACATCATCCAAGTTCTTGTCTGCTGTTACAAAGAAGGTTGCATCCCCATAAATAGCTGTGTCTTCTGTGTATCCATAAAGTTTTGCAGCAGTGTGAATGTCTGTGATAGCTGTGTTTTCATAGAGTTCTTGTGAGTAGGTTACTGCTGACTTATTGTGGCCATCAAAGAGTCCCTTGATTGTCACTTCAACTGTTTCCTTGGCACCTTTTTCATTGTCGGCATCATAGATATTGGAGTCTAGTTTGACCTTATCTCCAACTTTCCAGCCGTGTTTAGCTGCCAAGTCCTTGTGCATGAGGATCTTGTCTTTGTCGTCGTTGGTTAGGTGCTCACCTTCAACAAGCTTATATGAGCCAGAGACAAACTTATCTTCTTTAGAGGAGTCATTGACACCTGTAATCATCAAACTGCTTCCAAACCGTTTGGCACGGTCTGCAGTGAGATTTTTCTTGGTTTCTGGCGTTTCGATGAGATCGTATCCAGTCAAATCTCCGATAGCGTTGATGCGTTTAACATAAGACTCGATGGCCTTGTTTTCGGTGATTTTTTTGATATCCTCACCCTTGATATTCCCAGCACCACGGGGCGTTCCTTGATTGACGCGACGATTGATTTGCATGGAGAAACTATTGGTGATATTTTTAAAGGTCTCCTGAGAAGCCTTGGCAGTAGCTCCCTTGATCGACAAGCCGACCAAACTCAAGCTCGCCATGAGGAGAATAATCAGGAAGATAACAATCGATTTGAAAAACTTCCTTGTAACATAGGCAAATGCGTTGTGTAACATAGGTTCCCTTTCTAGATTTTGTTCTATTTCAATGTCTTATAACTTATATAAATTATTTTTTTACTATTTCCCTTAGATTGTGCGGACGGGAGCAACTTCCTGTAGGAATTTCATCCCTAATTTTTGAGCCATATGTCTCAAAAATTCCGGCCTAGATAATAACTTTGTTATTATCTAAGCTATCACTACTGCGGGAAATAGTTGTTAAAGACTCACTTTGTTTATTATTACTTTACACGTATCTGGTTACCAACTAATACTATTTTAAAATTTAATAACTAGATTCTATATTTCAGTCAGTTTCTTATTCTTCAATTCAAGTGTAATATCTGACGCTTGTGCCACTTCTTTACTGTGGGTGACGACAATCACACATTTACCCGTTTTCTCAGCAAGTGATTTGAGTAGTTCGATAATATCTCCAGCAGTTTTAGGGTCCAGATTTCCTGTTGGCTCATCAGCTAGAATAACTGGAGCTTCTGATACCAAACTGCGAGCGATGGCTACACGTTGCTGTTGCCCACCTGATAACTGGAGAACATTCCGCTTGATCTGACTTTCATCCAAACCAAGCTCAAGAAGTGTATCCTTGCTTGCTTTTTTGTTGACCAAGCGGATATTTTCCAGTGGAGAAAGGTAATCAATCAAATTATAATTTTGAAAGACCAGGGAAATATGGTGCATGCGATGGTAAGAATATCCCTTATTCCGAATGTCCTCTCCTTGGAAAAGGATAGAACCTTCGACAGGACTATCTAGACCAGCAAGTAGGGACAAGAGAGTGGATTTTCCTGCTCCTGATTCACCAATGATACTATAAAATTTTCCGGGTTCAAAATTATACTTGATCTGATATAAAACTGCTTCAGCAGTGTTCTTATAACGGTAGGTAACATCTTGCAATTCTAATAAAGTCATGATTTCTCCTTCTTATACTCAATGAAAATCAAAGATCAAACTAGGAAGCTAGCAGCAGGCTGTACTTGAGTACGGCAAAGCGACGCTGACGCGGTTTGAATTTGATTTTCGAAGAGTATTAACTAATAGATGATAAAATTTCTTTTGGCGATTTTCTAAATAAGAATAGGAAACAAAGGGCTACAGACAAGCAACTAATCAGGAGCAGAAAAACATAGGATTCTGCAAAGGATAGGAGACTGGTTGATAGACCACTTGCTTTGGCCAGCGTGTCCTGTAAGCTTGCCTGATCTCCACTTGCTAGTACAGTTTGGAGTAGGTAGGATGTGATGGCGTTTCCTGCAACAAATGCTGGAAGCAAAGCTCCAAGAGATACCAACACTACCTCTAAACAGAACTGGAGGAAGATCGAACTCTTGCCTTTTCCAAGTGCCAGAAGAATTCCCACTTCGTAGACCCTTTCTCTCAACCAGAGTGACAAGACCAAAATTAAGGCTCCTGCTCCTGCTATCATAATTCCATAAAGGAAGATGGTGAGGAAGGTTTGGAAGGTTGCTACCGAATCCTTGATTTGTTCAAAAGCCTTGTTTTCTTTCTCTACTTGGTAGCCTTGATTTTCCAAGGCCAAGTTTTCCACCTGCTTCATGAGTCCGTCCATTTCCTTAGGATTTTCTACATAGAAGCGTGCTGCACTGACTTGCGGTTCACTATTTCCCAAAAGGGGTTGGCTACTTTCATAGTCTGTAAAGACTTGGTTTTCACTGAAGTCGGAAGACAAGCCTGTGAATTTTTCTTGTTTTTTACCAGAAAAGATGCCGACAATCTCAAACTCAACTGTTTGCCCTTTTCCAGCTTCTGACTGACCAGCGTCCAAGCGAATCTTGTCATGAAGTGAAAGACCGTTCTTCTTAGCCAACTCTTCGTGAATAAAGATTTTCTTGGAATCTCCTTTTTGAAGGTGTCGACCTTCTTTTAGGTTGAAAGCCGAGCTGGTAAAGGTGACATCCTTAGATGAATCCTCAAGAGCCGTTAAGCTAACCAAGTTCTTATCCGCAGCCGACAAATCATCACGTTCTACGCTCTGCTCACCACTCACCGCTTCCTTGTCTTTCAGTTTTGCGATCGTTTCGAGTTCAGGAGAGACATTTTCCAGTCCCTTAATCTTGCTCACGGATGCTAGGTCAGACAACTTGAAGGTCTGTCCATTTTCTATCTTTTTGATAGAAAAAGATGTGTTGAGTGATTTGTAAAGATTGCTTTCTACTGTTTTGTTGGACTTCATCAGAGTCAAACAAGCTGAAATTCCGGCCAATAGGACCAATAAAATCAGAAATAAAATAAAACTTCTCAGTCGTTTTCTGCTGACATAAGCCCAAGCTCTTTGGATTGGATTCATTTGTCACCTCCATATTTGTAAGACTATTATAAAATCCAAATATGAAATGTTTATGAAATCGAAAAATTTTTTGATTTATTTTTTGAAAAAACAAAAAAGCTAGCAAACGCTAACCTTCCTTCTTATGTAAGGAGAAATAGTACCAATCAAAAATCTACTTCATTTTAAAAATGATAGTCACATCTTTCTGATTAGTATTTTTCCATTTCCTAAGTTCTTCATTTTCTGACTAGTATTTGAGGATATTCTTGATAGAATGAAATGGAAAACTCAGTTTAAATGTTCTGATACAATGACTGTTCTTGATACCAATATTTTTCGATATAGGAAACGTAGCCTCTAATCTTCTTTGTAAAAACAAAAAAGAGCTAGCCAAAGCTAACTCTTACCCTATGCGGAGAGAGGGACTTGAACCCTCACGACCTAAAGCGGTCACAGGATCCTTAGTCCTGCGCGTCTGCCAATTCCGCCATCCCCGCGTCGATTACTTTACTAGTATATCAACTTTCAAAATCTTTGTCAACACTTTTTTCAGATTTTTTTCATTTTTCCAAGGGAATCATTCTTTAATTTCATCAAGATTTTCATCCACCAATTTGGCTCCCAGAGTGTTCTTAAAATGTCCAAGAGCAAACTGATGATTTTCTGGCCAGATAGAAGCAACCGCAGGCTTGACAACCTCGATTTGATAACCTAAATTATAAGCATCAATAGCCGTATGGAGAACACAAATATCTGTCAAAACACCAGTTAAGATGACTGTATCAACTCGACGTTCTCGCAAGCGGATATCTAAATCCGTTCCTGAAAATGCTGAATAGTGACGCTTGTCCATCCAAAAAACACGACTATCAGAAGCATGGGCTTGGTAAAAATCGGCTAGTTCTCCATACAAGTTGCGACCACTAGTTCCAATGATGTTGTGAGGTGGGAAAAGTTTACTCTCAGGATGAAAATCATCCTCTTCCTCATGAGCATCAATGGTGAAGAAAACATAGTCTCCACGATTAAAAGCCAGTCTGGTCACCTGAGCAATCGCCTCTGATATGGCTTGAGCAGGAGCACCTGCTGTCAATTTTCCCTGATCTGCTACAAAATCCTCTGTATAGTCAATTGAGATTAAAGCCTTTGTCATTAGTAGTCCCTCTTTTTCACTTCCTCAAAGATATCTGAAATCAATACCTTGAGATATGTTCCCTTCATTCCTAGTGAACGGCTTTCAATAATTCCTGCCGACTCTAGCTTACGGAGAGCATTGACGATCACTGAGCGCGTGATACCGATACGGTCTGCAATGACAGATGCAGTCAATTGTCCTTCATTTCCATTTAGCTCAGATAAAATAGCTGAAACAGCACGAAGTTCTGAGTAGGAAAGGGTATTGACTGCCATAGTTACAGCAGTACGGCGACGGATATTTTTCTCATCTTCTTCGCGTTGGAAGTTCAAGAGTTGAATCCCCACAACTGTGCTCGCAATCTCGACAAGGATCAAATCTTCATCTTCAAACTTCTTATCATTGCGCCAAATAATCAAGGAACCGAGGCGAATCCCTGAGACATGAATGGGAGCGATGGTTGTCAAACCATCTGGAAAATCTGCACGGCTCTCTACAGGGAAAATGGTCAAATCATGTTCAACAGGAAGATTGGCTTCTGTATCATAGATCATGTTTGCCCCTTGAACATAGTCATCTGGGAAAGTCTTGGTTTGGAAAAACTGCTCTACACGGTCTGTATTAGTTTTATAGCGCATAAAGTAGCCCAAAAGACGACCCTTGCTATTGACAATGCAGGCATTGCAATCAATAATGTCTGCTAGTTGACGTGTAATGGCATTGTATGGAAGTTCATCCTGCATTTGCTCTTCTGAGCGTTTTAAAATTGATGTAATTTTTCTTGTTTTTTCTAATAAATGTGCCATTTTTTACCTCGCATATAATCGCTTCCATTATAACATAGAAAAGTCTTTATTTCAATAATTATCTGAAAATTGCTTATTGAATTGCAATTTTTAAAAGCAAAAATATTTTATAAAAATAGCAATTTTTTATTGACATTCTGTTCTGGTTTTTATATAATAACATCATAAGAAGATGGATTAAAGTTCCCCTTCCCATCTCACCTTTCCTTTACTTTTATACATCTTCTTTTACTATCGGTCTCCTTATATATAAAAGCGATTCACAGTGTGAATCGCTTTTTTCTATTTGTCTCCTTTGTTACGAATAACAAAGCCGGTCTTCTTTTCGCTTGAAGTATTGCGAGGTTTTTTATTGTCTTTATTACGGTAACGTCTGTCTTTATCAAAACGATCGTTCCCACGACTGCCTTTTTTGAAATCATCACGGCGACCATTACCACGGCGATCACGGTCTCGACGGTCGTCCCCACGACGGCCTCCACGACCTCCCTTACCTTTGCCACCAAACGCATTACCTGATTGTTTAAATGGCAGTGGTTTTTCACGCGCAATCTCCACTTCAGGGAGACTGTCTGGATCTTGGACTGTCAGACTCAAGATATACATAGCCAATTCTTCTGGACTAAATTCGGCAGCTAACTTACGAGCATCTTTAGCAAATTTCTCAAAGTTCCCACGAATAGTTTCATCCGCAAAATCGCGTTCGATTTTCTTGAGAGCTACTTGTTTCTTAGCTTGGAAGGCTTCTTCTGCTGTCGCTGGTTTCAAGCCTTTCATGCGTTTCTTAGTCAAGTTTTCGATGATTTGAAGGTAGCCCATTTCATTTGGTGCTACGAAAGTAATAGACTGACCTGACTTACCAGCACGACCTGTACGACCGATACGGTGAACATAACTTTCAGGATCTTGTGGAATATCGTAGTTGTAGACATGGGTCACACCTGAAATATCCAAACCACGCGCTGCTACGTCCGTCGCAACTAGAACATCAAGGTTCCCATTTTTAAAATCACGAAGGACGCGGAGACGTTTATTTTGGTCCAAATCTCCATGAATCCCTTCTGCACGGAAGCCACGGATTTTAAGACCACGAGTCAATTCATCCACACGGCGTTTGGTACGACCAAATACAATAGCAAGCTCTGGTTGTTCCACATCCATGAGACGTGTCATGGTATCAAATTTTTCTTGTTCTTTGACACGGATATAGTACTGGTCAACCAATTCTGTTGTCAATTCCTTGGCAGCAATCTTGACATGCTCAGGGTCCTTCATAAACTGAACACCGATACGTTTGATAGCATCTGGCATGGTTGCTGAAAAGAGCAAGGTTTGACGATTTTCAGGGACACGAGAGATAATCGCTTCGATGTCTTCAAGGAAGCCCATGTTGAGCATTTCGTCCGCTTCGTCAAGGATAAGGGTTTCAATATCGTGCAATTTCAAGGCCTTGCGTTTAATCAAATCCAAGAGACGGCCTGGTGTTCCTACCACGATGTGGGCACCAGATTTAAGGGCCTTGATTTGTTTTTCAATGCTGGAACCACCGTAAACTGAGCGAACTTTCACTCCCTTACTACGACCAAAGCGGAAAAGTTCCTCTTGACTTTGGACAGCGAGTTCACGAGTTGGAGCGATGACCAAGGCTTGGATGGTCGCTTCTTCTGTACGGATTTTTTCAAGGGTTGGCAAGCCAAAAGCTGCAGTTTTTCCTGTACCAGTCTGAGCTTGACCGATAACGTCTTTTCCTTCGAGGGCCAATGGAATGGTCTGTTCTTGGATGGGACTGGCTTCTACAAATCCAGCTTTTTCAATCTCTGCTAGCAAATCAGCAGACAAGTTAAATTCATTAAATTTCACGTTTTTCTTCTTTCTAAAGATGGTGCGAAGCCATCCTATAGCGCGTAGTATATACTTTTCTTTTCATGACGTATCTTCATCTAAAAATGAGATACCGTGTTGCTTCTTTTCCACGAAAGAAAAGTACGAGTTTCTTTGCAACCTATCTAGTATAACATAAGAGAGAGGCAAAAGATAGTAGAATCCTTTAGGAAAACTATGTAAACGATTTATTATCCATTGAACTAGAATTATAAAAGTTTTTGATAGACTTTTTGACTGGAAATCATTTCCCGTAGCAGATTTGTGCAAAAAGTGTTTTCTTATGCTAGAATGAAAATCAAACAGGAGGACTATAAATGTTAACATATGATTTAATCGTTATTGGATTTGGTAAAGCTGGTAAAACACTAGCTGGTAAATTGGCTTCAGCTGGCAAAAAAGTTGCCCTCGTTGAACGTAGCAAAGCTATGTACGGTGGAACTTGTATCAACATCGGTTGTATCCCAACTAAAACCTTGCTAGTTGCTGCTGAGAAAGATTTGTCTTTTGAAGAAGTCATTGCTACCAAAAATACCATCACTAGTCGCCTCAACGGTAAAAACTATGCTACTGTTGCGGGTACAGGTGTGGATATCTTTGATGCGGAAGCTCACTTCCTTTCAAACAAAGTCATCGAAATCCAAGCTGGTGATGAAAAACAAGAACTCACTGCTGAAACAATCGTCATCAACACTGGTGCTGTCTCAAACGTCTTGCCAATCCCTGGACTTGCTACAAGTAAGAATGTCTTTGACTCAACTGGTATTCAAGACTTGGACAAATTGCCTGAAAACCTTGGAGTTCTTGGTGGCGGAAACATCGGTCTTGAATTTGCAGGTCTTTACAACAAACTTGGAAGCAAAGTTACAGTCCTAGATGCCTTGGATACTTTCCTACCTCGTGCAGAACCTTCCATCGCAGCTCTTGCTAAACAATACATGGAAGAAGACGGCATTGAATTGCTTCAAAACATCCGTACTACTGAAATCAAAAACGACGGTGACCAAGTTCTCGTCGTAACTGAAAACGAAACTTACCGTTTCGATGCCCTTCTCTACGCAACTGGACGTAAACCAAATGTCGAACCACTTCAACTTGAGAATACCGATATTGAACTAACAGAGCGTGGTGCTATCAAAGTAGACAAACATTGTCAAACAAACGTTCCTGGTGTCTTTGCAGTTGGAGACGTCAACGGTGGACCTCAATTTACCTACATCTCACTTGATGACTTCCGTGTTGTCTACAGCTACCTTGCTGGAGATGGCAGCTACACACTTGAAGACCGTCTCAATGTACCAAACACCATGTTCATCACACCTGCACTTTCACAAGTTGGTTTGACGGAAAGCCAAGCAGCTGATTTGAAACTTCCATATGCTGTGAAGGAAATCCCTGTTGCAGTCATGCCTCGTGGTCATGTAAATGGAGACCTTCGTGGAGCTTTCAAAGCTGTTGTCAACACTGAAACAAAAGAAATTCTTGGAGCAAGTATCTTCTCAGAAGGTTCTCAAGAAATCATCAACATCATCACTGTTGCCATGGACAACAAGATCCCTTACACTTACTTCACAAAACAAATCTTCACTCATCCAACCTTGGCTGAGAACTTGAATGACTTGTTTGCGATTTAAGTTGAGACTTCTTGGTATCCCACAGCCCTCATCGGGCTGTTTTTGTTTCTGCGAAATCTCAAATCTGCCTTTTCACTCTTTTATGATATAATATACAAACTTCACTTAGCAGTCCTAATGATATAGATTGAGTCTCAGGTCACTCTTTCAAATATCAGCAATACATATGACTTTGAATAACTCGCTTCAGCTCATCGTTTTATGGGTAATTTAAAAAGTATATTTTGCAATGATTGTTTCATGCCTAATTAGTAAATTATCCACTCTTTGCGCGGGTCGTATGTGTATTTTCATCGTTTGTGGAAAGGTTTTACCGTTTGCAAATTGATGGCTAAGTCGATATATTTTTTCTTCTCAAATATTTTCCAAATCATTTAATCTTTTTAAAGATAAGAATCACTTTCTAATCAATCAAAGGATACTTCAAATTTCTTCATTCTTGATAATATGAGCAATACTCTGCAAAATGTTTAAACTTTATCATTGTAAAAAATATCGAAAGAAATCCCATATTACATTAGTATATATTTGGTATGGGATGAAATTGACTTTCGAAAACATTAACTATATAATGTCTGTAAACAAGAAATAATGAGGTAACGATTATGAATAAAACAGAATTACTGTTACAAAGACTAGATGATATTGGTCAGTCTCTAAAAGATTCTAGACAAGCACTAGCTTTGCTGGCACTTGGTTCTTGCGGAGTAGAAAGAGACCGATTGGATCAATACTCAGATTTGGATTTTTTTGTTATTGTAAGAGATGGCTACAAGCAGGCCTATATACAGGATCTAACTTGGTTAAGTAATCTAGAACCAATTGCATTTCACTACCAAAATACAGTGGACGGACATAAAGTTCTATTTGAAGATGATGTTTTTTGTGAATTTGCTATCTTTGAAGCTCATGAACTAGTAAACATTCCCTTCGCTGAAGGCAAGATTGTCTGGAAGGAGGTCGGTTTTGATGAAACAATCTGCCGGCCACAAAGATTGCCATCAAAAGAAAATAGAGACCGTGAATGGCTGTTGGGAGAAATTTTATGCAATCTATATATAGGACTAGGTCGCTATCAACGAGGCGAAAAATTAGCTGCTTATGATTTCATTCAAAACAGATCCGTCAAGCTTTGGACCGAACTAATCAATTTGGAAAAAACTTCTAAATCTGATTTTATAGATATTTTTAACAGCAACAGAAGATTTGAAAAAGGTTATCCAAATGAGGCCAAACAATTGCCTCACTTTTTGCAAGGTTACGAACGAATTTCTGAATCTGCTCAGGCACTCCTAGAATATCTTGATAAACACTATCCTCTTAACGCATTTATAAAAGAAAAAATTCGTAATTTATTATAAAAGAGACTTTCCAAAAAATGATCTAAATCCCAAAAGTTAGGTATCTTTGTCAGTTATAATTGATTAATGAAATTTTAAAACCTGTAGAGGATAATCGATGTCCTCCCCTTTCTTATATTCAGAGTGAGAAAGATTTATTTCTTAAAGTTGCCAAAGTCATCAAATCCAAAGATATTGTATTTGATTGGTTTGGTTTAATCAGAACCTAAAAAGCACTTCTAAGGTTACTTCTTTAGTTGTTCTTAGAGGTTACTTTAGTTATTGGACTGCTGGGCGCAGTATGATATAATAGAAACATGAAATTAAAAACTACTTTGGGCCTCCTAGCTGGACGTTCTTCTCACTTCATCTTGAGCCGTCTTGGCCGTGGAAGTACGCTCCCAGGAAAACTCGCCCTTCAATTTGATAAAGATATTTTACAACATCTAGCTAAGAACTACGAGATTGTCGTGGTCACTGGAACCAATGGAAAAACCCTGACAACTGCCCTCACTGTCGGCATTTTAAAAGAAATTTATGGTCAGGTTCTGACCAATCCTAGCGGTGCCAATATGATTACAGGAATTACGACAACCTTCTTGACCGCCAAATCTTCTAAAACTGGGAAAAATATTGCCGTCCTCGAAATCGACGAGGCCAGCCTATCTCGTATCTGTGACTATATCCAGCCTAGTCTTTTTGTCATCACTAACATTTTCCGTGACCAGATGGACCGCTACGGTGAGATTTACACAACTTACAACATGATCTTGGATGCCATTCGTAAGGTGCCTACGGCTACTGTTCTCCTCAATGGTGACAGTCCACTTTTCTACAAACCAGCAATTCCAAATCCTGTAGAGTATTTTGGTTTTGACTTGGAAAAAGGACCAGCCAAACTAGCTCACTACAATACCGAAGGTATTCTCTGCCCCGACTGTCAAAGTATTCTGAAATATGAACTCAATACTTATGCCAACTTGGGTGCCTATATCTGTGAAGGCTGCGGATGCAAACGTCCTAATCTCGACTATCGCTTGACAGAACTGGTTGAGTTGACCAACAATCGCTCTCGCTTTGTCATCGACGGACAAGAATACGGAATCCAAATCGGTGGACTCTATAATATCTATAACGCTCTTGCTGCGGTTGCCATTGCTCGTTTTCTCGGGGCTGATTCACAACTGATCAAGCAAGGATTTGACAAGAGCCGTGCTGTCTTTGGACGCCAGGAAACATTCCATATCGGCGACAAGGAATGTACTCTTGTCCTCATCAAGAATCCAGTAGGTGCGACCCAAGCGATCGAAATGATCAAACTAGCCCCTTACCCATTTAGCTTATCTGTCCTCCTCAATGCCAACTATGCAGACGGAATTGACACTAGCTGGATCTGGGATGCGGACTTTGAACAAATCACTGACATGGACATTCCTGAAATCAATGCTGGCGGTGTTCGTCATTCTGAAATCGCACGTCGTCTACGGGTGACAGGCTATCCAGCTGATAAAATCACTGAGACAAGCAATCTGGAGCAAGTTCTCAAGACCATTGAGAACCAAGACTGCAAACATGCCTATATCCTGGCTACCTATACCGCTATGCTGGAATTCCGCGAACTGCTGGCTAGTCGTCAGATTGTTAGAAAGGAGATGAACTAATGGTTTATACTTCACTTTCCTCAAAAGCTGGCAACTACCCCTATCAACTCAACATTGCCCACCTCTATGGAAACCTCATGAATACCTACGGGGACAACGGAAACATCCTTATGCTCAAGTATGTGGCTGAAAAACTGGGGGCTCATGTGACGGTTGACATCGTTTCACTTTATGATGATTTTGATGAAAACCACTATGATATTGCCTTTTTCGGTGGCGGTCAAGACTTTGAACAAAGCATCATCGCAGGCGACCTGCCTGCTAAAAAAGAGAGTATTGACAACTACATCCAAAACGACGGAGTAGTTCTAGCCATCTGCGGTGGTTTTCAACTTTTGGGGCAATATTATGTTGAAGCTTCAGGCAAACGTATCGAAGGGCTCGGTGTCATGGGTCACTACACCCTCAACCAGACCAATAACCGCTTTATCGGTGACATCAAGATTCACAATGAAGATTTCGATGAAACCTACTATGGATTTGAAAATCACCAGGGACGTACCTTCCTTTCTGATGACCAAAAACCGCTGGGTCAGGTTGTCTATGGAAATGGAAACAACGAGGAAAAGGTCGGCGAAGGGGTTCATTATAAGAATGTCTTTGGTTCCTACTTCCACGGACCTATCCTCTCTCGTAATGCCAATCTAGCTTATCGCCTAGTCACTACTGCCCTCAAGAAAAAATACGGTCAGGATATCCAACTCCCTGCCTATGAAGACATTCTCAGTCAAGAAATCGCTGAAGAATACAGCGACGTAAAAAGCAAGGCAGACTTTTCTTAAACTAAAGAAAACTAGATCAAAGAACTCCGCTATCATATCGGAGTTCTTTTTGCCTGCTCTTTTACCCTTCTCCCTTGCATTTTCTCTCTTTTTTTGCCAAAATAGAGGTGTAGAAAGAAGGTAGCATATGTCTAAATTACAACAAATCCTAACATATCTTGAATCAGAAAAACTAGACGTCGCTGTCGTATCTGACCCCGTCACTATCAATTACCTCACTGGCTTTTACAGTGATCCCCATGAACGCCAAATGTTCCTTTTTGTCCTAGCGGACCGGGAACCTCTCCTTTTTGTCCCAGCCCTTGAAGTGGAGCGTGCAACCAGCACCGTTTCCTTCCCAGTAGTGGGCTATGTGGATTCTGAAAATCCATGGCAAAAAATCAAAAACGCTTTGCCTCAGCACGACTTCAAACGTGTCGCTGTTGAGTTTGACAATCTCATCTTGACCAAATACCATGGTTTGAAAACAGTTTTTGAAACTGCTGAGTTTGAAAACCTCACTCCTCGCATCCAACGCATGCGTCTCATCAAATCAGCTGACGAAGTGCAAAAAATGATGGTTGCAGGTCTCTATGCTGATAAAGCTGTCAAAGTTGGTTTTGACAACATTTCTCTTGATAAAACAGAAACAGACATCATTGCCCAAATTGACTTTGCCATGAAACGTGAAGGCTATGAAATGAGCTTTGATACTATGGTTTTGACTGGCGATAACGCTGCAAATCCACACGGCATTCCAGCAGCTAACAAGGTTGAAAATGATGCTCTTCTCCTCTTTGACCTCGGTGTGATGGTTAATGGCTACGCCTCAGATATGACTCGTACGGTCGCTGTCGGCAAACCAGACCAATTCAAAAAAGATATTTACAACTTGACCCTTGAAGCACAACAAGCCGCCCTTGACTTCATCAAGCCAGGTGTGACTGCTCATGAAGTGGATCGCGCTGCTCGCGAAGTCATTGAAAAAGCTGGTTATGGTGAATACTTCAACCACCGTCTCGGTCACGGTATCGGTATGGATGTCCACGAATTCCCATCCATCATGGAAGGAAACGACATGGTCATCGAAGAAGGCATGTGCTTCTCTGTTGAACCAGGTATCTATATCCCTGGTAAAGTCGGCGTTCGTATTGAAGACTGCGGTGTTGTTACCAAGGATGGCTTTGACCTCTTTACAAGCACCAGCAAAGACTTGCTTTATTTTGATTAATATTCTTCGAAAATCTTCCCACAATAAAACGCATAATATCAAGGTTTTTCAACAACTGATATTATGCGTTTTTCTGATTTTTAGAACTTTTCTCCAGCCGCTTTACTTAATTTTCTTAATACTCTGACTAAGCACAAACCCTACAACCATTCCCACGATATTTTGCAGGAAGTTTGGTAGGATTTCTGGTAGGGCTGCTGCCCAGCCATTCATCAAAGTTGAACCCAAGGCGTAGCCTCCTACCATCGCAATAGTAGCTAAGATAAGGCCTAGCCACTGAGATTTCCCTTTAAATCCTGCGAAAAATCCCTGCAAGCCATGGTTTACCAAGCTAAAGAACATCCACTGTGGATAGCCTGATAAGAGGTCAATCAAGAAACCTGCTAGTCCTCCAACGACAGCCCCTTCACGACTACCAAAGTAGAAGGCTGCAAAGAAGACACCCGCATCTAAGAGAGTTAGAATGCCTGTTGGTGTTGGGATTTTTAAGAAATAACCTAGAACCACAGAAAGGGCTGTCAAAAGAGATACAAGGGCGATTTTAGTTGTTTTGGTTTGCTTCATATTGTCTTACTCCATATTGATCTGCTTGTGCAATGGCACGGTAAACGAAAGCCTTAGAGCTCTCTACTGCTGTTAAAAGGTCATCACCTTTGACCAGGTGACTGGCAATGCTTGAAGCAAAGGTACAACCTGCACCAGCATTCTGTCCTTGAATAACGGGATTTTCTAGGACTGTAAAGATTTGCCCATCATAAAAGACATCCACAGCCTTGTCCTGACTAAGGCGATTACCTCCCTTGATAATGACTGCTGGCGCTCCTAATTCATGCAATTTCTGCGCTGCAGCCTTCATATCTTCCAAGGTTTTAATCTCCTGACCAGCTAATAATTCTGCTTCAGGGAGATTTGGCGTAATCACACTGACATGAGGGAAAAAGCGAATCAACTCTTGGCAGAGTTGGCTGACGGCTACATCATGAGTTTCCTTACAGACCAAGACGGGGTCCAGTACCACAGGCACACCTGGGCGTTGCTTGATAAAGTCCAATGCTTTCTCAGCCACACTGACAGTAGGGAGAAGACCAATCTTAATCCCTGCAAACTCGACATCACGTAAGCTATCCAATTCATGTTGGAAAATGGTATCATCCGTAGGGAAGACTTCAAAACCCTTTTCGGTCAAGGCCGTCAAACAAGTCACTGC
Organism: bacterium; assembly: GCA_905221265.1. GTDB lineage: Bacteria > Bacillota > Bacilli > Lactobacillales > Streptococcaceae > Streptococcus. The sequence continues at coordinate 102,588 of CAJNCQ010000004.1, forward strand.
AACAAAGCCATGCAAACCATTTAAGGTATAGGTGGCAAGATCAGCTGACAAACCACCACCACTAAAAATATCATTCCCAGAAAGGGCTAAAATACGATTATTCTTCATAACGAATCTCCTTTAAATACAAGCCATTCGGTGCAGCCGTGGGGCCTGCAAGTTGCCTGTCCTTCTTCTCCAAAATCAAGTCAATCTGCTCAACTGGCATTCGGTTGTTTCCGATCTTGAGAAGAGTCCCCACCATATTGCGAATCTGCTTATACAAAAAACCATTTCCTGAAAAGGTAAAGGTCAAAAATTGGCCTGTCTTATCAACACTAAGACTAGCTTCTGTAATGGTCCGAACCTTGTCCTCTACACTAGTCCCAGATGCTGTAAAACCGGTAAAATCATGGGTTCCCTCTAGCTTTTTGATGGCCGCCTGCATCCGTTCCACATCAAGCGTATAGGGAAAGTGAGTAGCATAGTGACGGCGCATCGGATTTTTAGGACGACCCCTATCCACGATAAACTCATAGGTCTTGCTATGCTTGGCATAACGGCAATGAAAATCATCCGCTACAATCTCAATTGAAATCACATCGATATCTTCTGGAGACTGAGTATCCAGAGCAAAACGGAGTTTTTCCTCATCCATCTGATAGGGCAGGTCAAAATGGATAACCTGTCCCAGGGCATGAACCCCACTATCCGTCCTACCAGCACCGTGAACAGTGATGGCTTGCCCCTTATTAAGTCTCGTCAACGTTTTTTCGATTTCCTCTTGAACGCTCCGCGCATGAGGCTGGCGCTGAAAACCAGCAAAGGCGTAACCGTCATAAGAAATAGTTGCTTTATATCTCGTCATAACTCCTATTTTATCAGGAAATAAAAGTGTAAACAAGTTTAAAAACCAATAATTGTCTGGGTACAAAATTTTCAGAAAGAAAAACTTAGGAAACCAATCCTAAGCTCTCTTTTGAAGTGCGTACATAACAAAGATAGAAGTGACAATCAACCAGCATCCTAGAATGGTGAAAACCAGCATCCCGTTTTGAGTGACCATGCCGACAGCTCCTAGGACGAAAGGTGTGGTAAAGGCACCAAAGCTACATCCTAGCACTGCGAAAGACGTTGCCTGATTAAGAAGTTTAGCTGGAATTCTTTCAGAAAGAAGCTGAAAGACAGTGGTCAAGGCCACACTATAAGAAAAACCTGCTACAATACTTCCTACTACCATCATACCCAATGACGGAGACAAGGCAATCACAATCTGCCCCAATCCAAAGGTAATGCCTGACCAAAGGAGCAATCTTTCTTTAAAGAGAGAAATCAAGACAGAAAAACTCACGCCAGCCACAATCCCAATCAACTGCATGACACTAAGAACAAAACTAGATAATTGAGCATCCCCGAGGCCTCTTTCCACCATCAGACTAGGAATACGAATGGTGATAGCTGTGTTGGTGCAGACAACAACTGCTGCTTCGACAGCCAATAGAAAAATCAAGCCCTTCATCTGTCCCGTCAAACGAGTCGTTTCAGCCACTTTTTTCTTTGTTTCTTTCTTTTCTTTCCCATAAGGGACAAAGAGCAGATAAAGGATCAATACTAAAAATCCCGCACTGTAGGCCAAGAAGGTCACTGTCCATCCCAAGGATAAGAGTTGACCAACCGCTAGAGTCAAAATCGACGCCCCGACAACTTCTGCCGATCCTCGAAGGCCCAGCATCTGGATCCGTGTCTTTCCATGATAGCGTTCACTGATAATAGAAATGGCCTTGGCATTGATCATCCCCACACCCAAACCAAATAAAATCCGCATCGCAAAGACAAAGTTGTAATCCTGATACCAGAAGGGGGCTGTTCCCCCGATAGAGAGGATGAGAAGCCCTAAACTAATCTGAAGACGCTCAGGAAACAAACGCTCTAGCACCCCGTTTAAGACTAGCATAATCATAATCCCAAAAGAAGGGAGACTGACCAGGAGCTCGATTTGTTCTTTGGGATAGCCCTGATAGTAGTCAAACATGGCTGGCAGAGCACTTGAGATGGAAAAGGAGGTAATCAAAACGAGGGAGAGGGCCAAAATACTAGCCCGTTCTAAATATTGTTTCATGGATTTTCTTTCTATATATTTCTCACTGTTTATCCTTTTAAAAGGAAGATGGCAAGAAAAGAAGGAGCCCGATTGAACTAGAGACTCCGTCCTAACTTTCCTAATAGGAAGACTATTTTCGCTTGATTTGCTTGATCAGATAGAAGATAAAGCCTGCGACCATATAGGCCACAAAAATGATCAAACACCATTTGATAACCACGTCCCAACCCTTGTTCACATTTAAAAAGAAATAAGGGAAGGGATTGTCCTTGGAATTTGGAATATTGAGTTTCAAGACAAGACCATTAAACAAGGCAAAAATCATATAAACCAAGGGCAAGATGGTCCACAAGACTGGATCCCAGATCTTGTATTGACCCTGTTTATCAAAGAAGAGGGTGTCGGCTAAAAACCAGAGTGGAACGATATAGTGGCAAAGGAAATTTTCCACACGGTAAAAGTCTGTCGCAATCGGAGCAAGCATAAAATGGTAAATCACACAGGTAATCATGATACTCATGGTAACACCACCCTTGAGGCGAAGCAAGGTTGGACTTTGCCAATTTTCACCTGAACGGCTCATCACACGGAGTAGATAGCCCGTGAAAATCGTTACCAAAAGATTAGACAACACTGTGTAGTAAAGGAGCATACCAAAGCCACCGTGCTTGGTAATCTCCAAATAAACTCCTGTAAATGCCGCTAAGAACAAAAGTACACGACTATAAAAGATAAATTTATAATTCAGTTTCATGGCTAGATTTTCTTAACAAATTCTGACTTGAGTTTCATAGCTCCAAAACCATCAATCTTACAGTCGATGTTGTGGTCACCTTCTACGATACGGATATTTTTAACACGAGTTCCTTGTTTCAAGTCCTTCGGTGCACCTTTTACTTTCAAGTCCTTGATTAAGGTTACAGTATCGCCGTCAGCCAATTTATTTCCATTGGCATCGATAGCAACAACACCTTCTTCTACTTCTGCAACTTCCGCAGGATTCCACTCATAGGCACACTCTGGGCAGACCAAGAGACTTCCGTCTTCGTAGACATATTCTGAATTACATTTTGGGCAATTTGGTAAGTTGTTCATGGGTTCTCCTTATAACATTTCACTATTTTTTGAAGATCAAAATTTCTCGAACAGCAACTATTATACCGTAAAATCCTACTTTTGACAATGTGTCCTAAGTCCAGCAGACAAAAAATCATGTAACTTTTTACAGTTACATGACTTTTAAAAGATGATTGGTCATGGGCACTTATCAAGCACCTCATGATAAAAGGGGTAGCAACTATATCTTACAAACCAGGAGCTTGTCCAAGTTCTGCTGCAAGCATCCAAACGGTTTTCTCAAGTTCAGCCTTAGCCCCAACAAAGATATCATTTGTAACATCATCGCCTTCTTCATCAGTCACATCCAAAGCTTTTTGGAAAAGAGTGATGAGGTAGCGATAAATCGCTAGAACATGTTCCAAGCTTTCTTCAACGTTACGGAATTCTCCTTCTTCTTCTTCGATTTCACTGTGTTGAAGGAATTCTGTCAAAGTTGAGTAAGGTTTGCCACCAAGGGTAATCAAACGTTCGCTGATTTCGTCAAGATAGCCATCAAGGCTGTCCATGTATTCATCCATTTTTGGATGCCATACGAGGAAGCCACGACCACGCATATACCAGTGAACTTGGTGAAGGGCAATGTGAGCCACATACAAGTCTGCTACTGCTTGGTTCAATACTTCCTTTGTTTTTGCCAATGCTACAGGCGCTGTTTTAGATAATGTTGTAACGTCTTTTACTGCTTCTTTTTTCAATTCAACCATATTTCTTACCTCTTTCATTTTTTTGTAACCATCTTATTAGTGGTTACAATATAAGTATACTACTACCAGAAAACGATAGCAAGGAAAGTGTACTATCTGAGAAAAGTTGTAATAGACTGATAATTTAAGAATAGTCTAGACCGTTTTGATTAGCTGGATTGCTCGGATTTACTTGAAAATTGGCTTTGATAAAGATCGTAATAGAAACCTTTTGCTTGGAGCAAGCTTTCATGATTTCCCTGCTCAATAATCTGTCCGTCCTTAAGAACGAGAATCTTGTCCGCTTCTTGAATGGTAGAGAGACGGTGGGCGATGACAAAGCTGGTTCTTCCTTTCATCAAGCGTTTCATAGCTTTTTGAATCAAGAGTTCCAAACGGGTGTCAACAGAGGAAGTCGCTTCATCCAGAATGAGAATTTTAGGATTGGCCAGGAGAGCACGCGCGATGGTCAAGAGTTGTTTTTGTCCGAGGGAAATATTACTTGACTCTTGGTTCATCTCCATGTTGTAACCACCAGGAAGCGTTCGGATAAAGTGGTCTACATTTGCCGCTTTGGCAGCCTCTACAATATCCTCATCACTGGCATCGAGATTTCCAAAACGTAGGTTTTCTTTGATTGTACCTTCATATAGCCAAGCATCCTGCAAGACCATCCCAAACTGACGGCGGTAGTCTTGACGTGACAACTGGCGAATATCCTGCCCGTCAACCAAGATTGCGCCTGCTGTGACATCGTAAAAGCGCATAAGCAGATTGATCAAGGTCGTCTTACCAGCTCCAGTAGGACCAACAATCGCCACCATCTCTCCCGGTTGAACTTCCAGGTTAAAGTCTCGAATCAATGGCTTGTTTTCAACATACTGGAAGTCAACATGTTGGAAGGTCACCTGACCTGTTAAGGGTTCAAGGATTTCGAGTTCTTCTCCCTTGACTTCCTCAGTCTCATCTAAGATGTCGAAGATACGGTCTAACGAAGACTTGGCACTTTGCATTTGACCCGCAAGTTGTGTGATGTTTTGGATAGGCTGGCTGACCTGCCAAACGTACTGAACAAAGGCCTGCATATTCCCCACTGTCAAACGACCCGCAATCACTTGCAATCCACCAAGAACCGCAACAATCAGATAGGTCAAGTCCGATACAGCATGAAGGGCTGGCATCATGAGCCCAGAGATAAAGCTGGCTTTAAAACCAACACGTTGGAGATCGTCTGTAATCTTAGAAAATTCTTTATGAGAAGTTTCCTCACGACCGTAGAGTTTCAAGACATTAAAACCTGTAAGATTTTCCTGCACATAACCATTCATCCGTCCTAAAATAGCCGCCTGTTCTTTAAAATAAGGCTGAGAACGTTTCAGGATACTTCTGGCACCGAAATAGGTCACTGGAATGGATAGAATCACCACTATAGCCAGTTGGAAGTTCAAGTATAAAACCATTCCCATAACGAGGACAATCGTCAGAACGGCATTGACAATTTGGAGGAAAGACTGTTGAAGAGCGTTGGACACTGTCTCAACGTCACTGGTAAAGCGCCCCAACAAATCACCAAATTGGTGTTTGTCAAAGAAAGATACTGGGATACGATTGAGCTTTTCAGTCATTTCATTTCGCAGATCCTGAGTCATAGACTGGACTGCATTGGTCATGAAATAATTGGAATAATAAGACCCAAGTTCATACAAGAGTCCTCTAAAGAGGTAAATGATTAAAACCGTTCCGATGTAGCCAGTATTGATACTAGCACCTGAAAGGCCCTTAGCCATATCTAAGAGGTTTTTTGTCAACTCCGTAATGGCCAGCCCCAATACAAAAGGCTCCAAGACACTCATGACTACGCTTAAAACTTTTAGAAAGACGGCAAAGAAGACAGAAAAACGGTAGGCTTTTAAATAGCTCCACAAACGAGCCAAACTAGATTGTGTTTTCATATTTCCTCCTATTCTTCTGTTAGAGATGCATTTTTCAACTGCGACTCAGCAATTTCACGATAGATGTCATTGGTTTCCATCAATTCCTCATGTCGACCGCGACCCACGATTTCTCCCTTATCAAGAACGATAATCTGGTCCGCATCCATGATGGTTCCGACACGTTGAGCGACAATTAAAACTGTAGCATTTTGAGTGACTTCCTTGAGACGACGGCGTAAAATAGCATCCGTACGATAATCCAAGGCTGAGAAAGAATCGTCAAAAATATAGATATCAGGATTCTTTATAACCGCTCGGGCAATTGAGAGACGTTGCTTCTGTCCTCCAGAAAGATTGCTTCCGCCTTCAGCTAGATGAGTCGCAAAGCCTTCTTCTCGGCTTTCAATAAAATCTTTGGCTTGCGCAACGTCCGCTGCCTGATGTAGGTCTTTGTGACTAGCATCTTCCTTCCCATAGCGGATATTTTCAGCGATAGTTCCTGTAAAGAGCAAAGCCTTCTGCGGGATAAAACCAATCTTTTGACGGAGAGACTTGAGGCGGTAATCCCTCACATCAACACCATCCACTTTGATTTTTCCAAGGGTGACATCGTAAAAACGAGGAATCAATTGCACAAGAGAGGATTTACCAGATCCGGTCGATCCGATAAAGGCAATGGTTTCACCTGGTTTAGCGCTGAAAGAGATGTTGTGCAAAACAGGATTTTCCGTCTCACCGGGATAGGCAAAGGTGACATTTTCAAATTCCAAATAGCCGTGGGTTGCTGTCTCTCTGACGCCTCCTTCATTTGGATCAATAGAAATCGGCATATCCATGACTTCTTTCAAACGTTCACTCGAAACGGCTGTACGAGGGTACATGGTGAAGAGATTGGATAGGAAAAGGAAGGACAAGAGAGCGTGGAAACTATATTCGATAAAGGCTACCAAGTCCCCAATTTGCAGAGAACCTTGTTTGATAGGGTCCAGAGCGAACCAGACAATAGCCACAATCATGGCAATGATAATCTGAACAAACAAAGGTTCCGTCAAACCGGTTAGTTTAAACAGACGATTGGAATTAGCTGCATAGACCGCATTTTGTCCTGCAAAGCGTTCCTCTTGAAACTCCTCACGGGCAAAGGCACGAATGACACGAAGCCCCATCAGATTTTCACGAGCGTATTGATTGATTTTGTCCAAAGTTTTCTGCTGCTTCTCTGATAAAGGGCGCGTCTTGACAGCCACATAAATGACTACCACAGCCAAGAAAGGTACTGCAAAAGCCACTATCCAGGCTAATGACGGGCTGGTCAAAAAGATCATTAAAATACTAGACAGCATCATCATGGGAGTGATGACACCCAGTTTTAAGGTCTGTTCTGCAAACTGCATGAGAACAAAGGCATCACTGGTAATACGAGTAACCAGTGAAGATACTCCTATCTTTTCATATTCATGATGAGAATACTCTTGTAATTTGGCATAGAGATCATCTCTCATATCCTTGACCATATTGGTCGTTAGCTTACTAGCAGCGTAGGCTAAGACTATACGCCCCAAGGTTCCACATAGGATAATCATCAGCATAATTGCAGCCCAAATATACAATTGCTGTTCATTCCCTTTATTCACACCTTCATCAATCATCCGAGCCAGAACAGTTGGCAGTCCAAGATTGACGATAACAAAGAAAATCGCTCCAAAGAAATCCAAGAATAACCACTTGGGATATTTTTTCAAATAAGACCAAATATAGAGCATAACTCCTCCTTTCATAACTTTTTAATACAGAAAAGAGCGCGCATCCGCACGCCTTTCCTTCCCTAAGGAACTTTCCTAGTCGGAAAAATTCCTCTTTCACAAGAATACTTCAAGTAAAAACAAGACAGGCAGTCAAAGTCACCTGGTACTTTTGACTGTCTGTCTGGAATAAGTTAGATTATTTTACAAAATCAAGCAATGCCAAGAAGCTTTCAGCTTCAAGTGACGCACCACCAACAAGGGCACCGTCAACGTCTGGGCAAGCCATGTATGAAGCAACGTTTTCAGGTTTAACAGAACCACCGTATTGAACACGAACTTTGTCCGCAACTTCTTGACCAAAGTCAGCCGCTACAACGTCACGAACTACTTTACACATTTTTTGTGCGTCGTCTTGTGAAGCTGATTTACCAGTACCGATAGCCCAGATTGGCTCATAAGCGATAACTGATGCAGCAACTTGTTCAGCTGTCAATCCAGCCAATGCAGCAGATACTTGAGCACCTACGAATTCAGCAGCTTTACCAGCTTCGTAAGTTTCAAGTGACTCACCACAACAGATGATTGGAAGCATACCGTTTGCAAAGATTGCTTTTGCTTTTTTGTTGATATCTTCGTCAGTTTCATGGAAGTAGTCACGACGTTCTGAGTGACCGATAACAACGTAGTCAGTACCGATTTCTTTCAAAACTTGTGGGCTAGTTTCACCAGTGAAAGCACCTGCATTTTCAAAGTAGCAGTTTTGAGCAGCAACTTTAAGGTTTGAACCTTTAGCAGCAGCAAGAACAGTTGTCAAATCAAGAGCTGGAGCTGCGATACCTGCTTCAACAAGGTCTGATGAAGGAAGTTTTGAGGCAACGGCTTCAACGAATGCTTTTGCTTCTTCTGGATTTTTGTTCATTTTCCAGTTACCAGCGATAAATGGTTTACGTGACATTTCACATACCTCTTTTTTCATTTTATTTTCTATTATTTTATCATATTTATAAGGAGCTTGCAAATCTTACTCTAATTTACAAGATTTTTCAATCGGCTACTCTTGCCACAAATTCATGGCATCGAGGAAGTCAGCCGAAGCTTGCACTTGTTTAGGATTGTTAGCTTCTCGCTCTGCTCGTTTGGCCTCTACCTGAGCCACAGACTGGATGCCTTCATGGCGCCAGTTTCGTAGGATTGCCTGAATATATTTCCAGTTTGGCTTGCCATTGAGGACGGCCTCTCGGAGAGCTTCCTTGATCAAATCCGCCTTAACTCCGTCTTCTTTGACAGTCTTGGAAAGATCTTCGATTTCAAATGGCGTTAACAAGCGTCCCAATTCCTGCTGAAAAGTTTCAACCAGATCTTTCAACTGATTCTGCGGGTTTGGGGCAGTTGCAGCTGGAGTTTGGGTATCTAGCAAGCTATCCAAGCGTTCAAAGGCCAAACTAGCATCAAAAATAAGCTCAATTTCCCCATTTAGTTCAATCGTTCGATATTGTAGTAGCCCATTTTCAGTCAAGTTTGAAATGGATTGGTTGACATCTGCAAGTTCTTTTCCAATAGTTTCTGCAATTTGGCTTGGCGATAGCTCATCCAAAGCAGATGTATTTTGTAGATAAAAAAATTGCCAGACGAGAAAATCATCACTAGAAGGAAAGAGTTCCTTAAAATGCAAGAGCAGGGCACTTGGCAAAACCAAGTTCCCTGATTTGAAAGCGTCAAAATATGTCATAATTCCTCTTATAAATATCCAAATGCAGCCGCATCATCCTCTACCTTTCTCCAGTCAAAAGGGGTTTCTTGATAAACTGCATAGTTAACCCAGTTACTGAAAAATAGAGCAGCTGAAGAAGACCAACAGAGACACGGTGTCTCATTCACATCATCATTTTTGAAGTAATTTTCCGGAATGTGAGGATTAAGTCCTGCCTCACAATCACGAAAATACTCTTTTGCTAGAGTATCACGGTCATATTCTAAATGACCAAAACTATAAATTTCACGAAGATCCCGACTGGCTAAAATAGAAACGCCGACTTGTTCTCCCTCAGAGAGGATTTCCAGATTGGTTTTTCCTAAAATCTCTTCCTTATAGATTTCTGTATGACGAGAATGGGGAGCCACATAGCTATCATCAAAACCTCTAAAGAGAAGATGGCCCTCTTTCAAGGTATCCTGCGGGTAAATGCCTGACAATTTCTGAGCCATCTGGTGCTTTTCAACGCCATAGCGAGCATAAAGACCTGCTTGTGCCCCCCAACAGATATGGAGGGTTGAAAAAACATGCGTCTTGGACCATTCAATGACCTGTTTGAATTCTTCCCAGTAATCTACCTCCTCAAAAGGCAAATGCTCCACTGGTGCTCCTGTGATAATCATTCCATCAAAAAAGTCATCCTTGACCTCTGGAAAGGTCTTATAGAAGGTTTCCATATGTTCGGCACGAGTTGTCTTGGAACGATGTGTTTCCATATATAAGAAATCAATATCTAATTGCAAAGGGGTATTAGCCAAATGCCGTAAGAGTTGCGTTTCTGTTACCATTTTTTGAGGCATGAGATTTAAAATCAAAATCTTCAAGGGGCGAATATCCTGATGAGCAGCCCGTTGGTCGTCCATAACAAAGATATTTTCTGTCCTTAGAATCTCCACAGCTGGTAATTTTTTATCAATTCGAATCGGCATAATACCCTCCTAACAGTTCTCTATTTCGGGAATGATGTTGTCTGTTTGAAAGTAAAAACCTCCAAATACTTCTTCCCTTTATTATACTGTATGAAGATATAGTTTTCAATTATAGTTTTTCTCTAACTAGCTATAGTTTGTTTATATAGCAGATGAAGAGAAAACAGCCCCAAGGACTGTTTTTCATTAATAATGCATAAGTACCTTGTAATCGTAATCTCCGATTTTTTCACGGCCTTTAAGCTCATCCAACTCAATCAAGAAAGCACAACCGGCTACAACTCCACCAAGTCTTTCAATCATCTCAATCGTTGCCTTGACAGTTCCACCTGTTGCCAAAAGATCATCTACGATGAGAACGCGTTGGCCTGGCTTGATCGCATCAGCATGCATGGTCAAGGTATCAATACCGTACTCTTTTTCATAATCAGCAGAAATCACTTCACGTGGCAATTTCCCTGGTTTACGAACAGGAGCAAATCCAATTCCCAACTCAAAGGCAACGGGACAGCCGACAATAAATCCACGAGCTTCTGGTCCCACAATCATGTCAATCTTTTTGTCCGTTGCATACTGAACAATTTCACGAACAGCATAGCTATAAGCATTACCATCTGCCATCAAAGGGCTGATATCACGGAAGGTAATGCCTTCCTTGGGATAATTTTCAATCGTTGCGATATAATCTTTTAAATTCATCTTTTTCTTTCTTTCAAAGTTTTTTACTCTCTATTATACCATATTTTCTGTGAAAGAAGAAACAGAAGATTTTTATTTGTTAATCCAAGATTTCGTCCTGCTGATTTAAGATTCAAGCTTTAATCCAACCACTGAATATAGGCTGTTTTATCTTCACTATTATAACCAGCTCCCTTATAAAAATTCTGAGTGCTGGCATTTTTAGAACCTGTCAGGAGCATCATCTTATAACAATTTTCCTCTTTAGCTATTTGTTTAGCATATTCAAGACAAGCGCTTGCATACCCTTTCCCTCTATCTTCTTCTCGGGTCACTACATTTTCTATCAAAGCATAGGGTCTCACACCTCTTGTCAAGTTGGGAATAATGACACAAATACAGGAGGAGACTATTCTTCCTTCCACCTCCTTCACAATAACATGATGGCGCTGGTCGGAAATCATCTCACTCCATACTTGCCGCAAATGAAGACTATCTTCTGGGATATCTTTCTCATGTAAGGACAGGTAGAGATTTAATAACTCAAATAAATCCTCCTGTACAACTTCTCTCAACAATTTTATTTCCTCCAATCCTTTGTTGATAGATTTGAATAAAAAAACTCTGACCGAAGCCAGAGATTCTAGTTAATTAAAGTGAGTTCACGTCAACCTTGATACCAACACCTTGTGTAGTTGTGATTGTCAAGTTTGTTACGTAAGTTCCTTTAGCTGTAGCTGGTTTTGCTTTTTGGATTGTTTCGTTGAAAGCTTTAAAGTTTTCAACCAATTTTTCAGCTTCAAATGATACTTTACCGATGATTGCTTGAACGTTACCTGCACGGTCAGCACGGTAAGTGATTTTACCACCTTTAGACTCTTCAACTGCTTTAGCAACATCCATTGTTACAGTACCAGTTTTAGGGTTTGGCATCAAGTTACGTGGTCCAAGGACACGTCCAAGACGTCCAACAAGAGCCATCATGTCAGGTGTAGCGATAACTACGTCGAAGTCCAACCAACCGTCGTTGATTTTCGCAACAAGGTCATCTTCACCAACAAAGTCTGCACCAGCAGCTTTTGCTTCTTCAGCTTTTGCACCACGTGCGAAAACAAGAACGCGTGAAGTTTTACCAGTACCGTTTGGCAATACCATTGCACCACGGATTTGTTGGTCAGCTTTTTTAACGTCGATGTTCAAGTTGTAAGCAACTTCTACAGTTGCGTCAAATTTTGCAAAGTTAGTTTCTTTTGCAAGTGCTACAGCTTCTTCTACACTGTATGCTTTTGTGCTGTCGATTTTCTCAAGAGCAGCACGAAGTTGTTTGCTTTTTTTAGCCATTTTCTATTCTCCTTGTAAGTGGTTCAATCGATTTTCATCTCCCACGTCACTTCTCGAAATGATGAAGTCTTGCGGGTTATATTGGGGTGTTATTGATTAGTCAACAACAGTGAATCCCATAGAACGAGCAGTACCTTCGATCATACGCATTGCAGACTCAATGTTTGCTGCGTTCAAATCTGGCATCTTAGTTTCTGCAATTTCTTGTACTTGTGCACGAGTAACTGTAGCAACTTTAGTTTTGTTAGGTGTACCTGATCCTTTTTCAACACCTGCAGCTTTTTTCAAAAGAACAGCAGCTGGTGGTGTTTTTGTAACGAAAGTAAATGATTTGTCTTCGTATACTGAGATAACAACTGGAATGATCATACCAGCTTGGTCAGCTGTACGAGCGTTGAACTCTTTTGTGAATCCCATGATGTTGATACCAGCTTGACCAAGAGCAGGTCCAACTGGTGGAGCTGGTGTAGCTTTACCAGCAGGGATTTGCAATTTTACAAGTTTTTCGACTTTTTTAGCCATTTTTAAATCCTCCTTTGTGGTTTTGGCGGTAATTAGAGATTTTTACCTCCCACAAGTATGCTTTACACATACCTTTCTATTATACACTATTTATCTAAAAATGCAAGAGAAAAATTTCTTTTTTTAATCGACGTAATCTCCGCCTTCAAAGCCATAGTATTCTTCCAAACTGAGACCACTTGCAGCAATTTCTTTGGCTTCTTTTCCAACGTAGCGGAGATGCCATTCTTCTGCCATGTAGCCGGTCTCTTTTTCCTTACCTTTGAGATAGCGCACAACAAAGCCATAGTCAGCCGCATGATCCAAGAGCCACTGGGCTGCCTTTTCTTCAGTAACTAAATCACCATCTGTCCCGATAAGGTCAAAAGCAAGACCTGTCTGGTGTTCACTGTATCCAGGACGAGCTGAGTAGCGATCTGCCGCTTCCTTACCGTCTTGATTCACATAGTCTTGATAAAGCTTGGTTTGAGTTTCATAATTTCTAAAACCACTGTAGTGATCGCTGATTGGGTAGCCAGCTGCTTGCATTGCTGCAATGAGTTTCAGCAACTCTGCTTTAGCTGTTGGATTTTCTCCTGGATTGTAGTCTTTTGACAAAGGATAGTGCTTATTGGCTACGACGATTTCATCATATTTCCCTTGGATACTATAGTGGTCTCCCTTATTCACAACTTCTGCTTTTTTCTGACTAGAAGCTTGGGATTTACTTCCTACAGTTCCCTCAGGTTGACTGCTTTGCTCCGTCTTTTGAGTGTTTTCTTCATTTTTAGGTTTTTCTTGAGCACATGCTGCTAGGGTTACTGCTAGCAAACCAGATAAAACGATGTATCTTTTCTTCATTTTTTCTTCCTCTCTTAAACCACGTGCTTCTCTAGTTCATCGGATAAGGCTCTTATCATTTGTTCCAGTTCAGGGGATTGCACTTGGTAATCTTCTGCCGCCATTTCTTCCCAGGGCACCCACCAGACTGGACCACGGCCATTAAGTCCATGACCCTTCATATCACCCGACCGTCTTGGAAAGAGGTGCCAGTGAGCGTGGGCATCTCCATTTCCTAGAAGTTCGATGTTCATCTTTTCAGCTTTAAACGTTTTGGCAACAGCTTCTTGGACTAAACTCATTTCCTCTAAAAAACGAAGTTTTACAGAAGTCTCCATTTTGTGGAGTTCTGTGACGTGCTCTTTTGCCAGAAATAAGGTATAGCCCTTAAAGTATTGGTGGTCTCCAATAACAACATAGCCTGTTTCTAGTTCTTTTACAAAATAGGGATTTTCCCCTGCCTTGATCCATTCAATTCTTTGACAAATCAAGCACATATTAGTCCACCAATGCACTCTTGAGATAGGCATCAACCATACGCTCTGTCGCCACGACCGAATCAATGTGTGTTCGTTCGTAAGAGTGACTGGACTCAATACCAGCTCCAAGGAGGGCATGCTTGACTTCTGCTCCTGCAGACATAGCTGCTGAAGCATCCGAACCGTAAAATGGATAAATGTCGAGCTTAAATGGAATATCTTGTTCCTTCGCCAAAGCTACCAAGTGTTGACGGAAGTCATAGTGATAGGGACCTGAAGCGTCCTTGACACAGATAGACACTGTGTACTCATCCGTCTGCTGGTCATCTCCCATTGCCCCCATATCGACAGCCAGATATTCTACTACCTGAGCTGGAATATTGGAGTTGGCACCGTGACCAACCTCTTCAAAGACTGAAAAAGCAAAATGAGTCGTCATCGGCAAGTTAATTCCTTCTTCTTTATAAACTCGAAGAAGATTGAGCAAAATTGCTGCGCTGACCTTGTCATCCAAATGACGGGACTTGATAAAACCAGTCTCTGTCACAACAGTTCGCGGGTCAAAGCTGATAAAATCACCGACCTCGATGCCCAAGGCGCGGGTTTCTTTTTCATTGGTCACTTTTGCATCCAAACGCACTTCCATATTGTCCTGTGTGCGTTCTGCAGTTCCTGAATCCTTGTAGACATGGCAAGAAGTTTGGTGGATAAGGATGGTTCCTGATACCTTTTGACCAGTGCTAGCCACATGAACCGTACAGTTCTCCCCTTCAATCATGTTCCAAGGAAAACCACCGATACGATCCAATTTGAGACGGCCATCTGGTTTGACAGCACGGACAATAGCACCCAGCGTATCCACATGGGCAGTCACATAGCGTTGTTGTTCATCATTTTGACCTTTAATGGTCACATTGACACCGCCCTTGGCTGTACGAACAGGCTGGTAACCAAGCTCTTCTAAAGTATGGACTAGGTAGTCTGAAATCTCACGAGTAAAGCCTGTTGGAGATGCAATAGCGGTTAGTTCTTTGATATAGTTTACAGTCTGATTCATTTCTTCACCTCTTTTGCTACCTATTATAGCACATTTCAGTAGAGAGGAAAAAAGAAAAATCACTCCTGTAGAGTTGACTTACAAAAGTGATTTCTATTTTTTATTCCATTTCAAAAACATCGCTTTCTTGCTTGTTTGGTAAAACCAAGGAAAGCAAAATTCCAATAATAGCTGGCACCAACCATGGTAGAGAGGCAGCTGCAAACGGAAGAGCATTGACGAGATTTGCTAGAAACTCAATTTTAAAGGAACTTCCAAGAACACTTGCAAGAGCAATAGCTGTAACAAGCCCAATAGTTAACTGCATGCCCGGTTTTGATAGGGCGACAAACTTATTAACAATCACGATCATCACAATGGCGATGGTGATTGGGTACAAGATTACCAGTACTGGCACTGAGTACTTGATAATGGCATCCAAACCAAGGTTGGCAATAGCAAATCCAATCAAGGTAAAGGCAGTTGCATAAATCTTATAGCTGATTTGCGGGAAACGTCCGTTAAAGAACTCAGCTGTAGACACAATCAAGCCAACTGTCGTTGTGAAGCAGGTTACAGTTACCATAACAGCAAGGAAGAGTTGAGCCGTTGAACCAAAGATTTCCTGAGTTGCTTGTGACAAAATATAAACACCTGGTGTTCCACCCTTGATGGCTTCTGCTGGTACTGGGAAATGATTTCCAAGGAAACCTAAACCAATGTAAAGAGCGCTAAAGGCAAGAGCTACAACGATACCAACCACCCAAATAGTTGAAATGTATTCTTTCTTACTGGAGAATCCAAGTTGTTTCAAGGTTTGAACAGCGATTACGCTGAAGGCCACTGAGGCAAGGGCATCTAAGGTGTTATACCCTTCTAGGAAACCTGTACCAAAGGCAGAAGCTTGATAAGCAGCTGACGCAGTTTGAGGGCTTGTTCCACCATATTTAAAGGCACCTAGTACAACTAAGATAACGATAAGCAAAGCAAAGACTGGTGTCAAGATACGTCCGATTCGATCCAAAATCTTTGATGGATTGAGTGAAATCAGATAGGCTGCTGCAAAATACAGCACTGTAAAAATAATCAATCCTAGACCTTTATTTGCTTCAGACAAGAGGGGGCTAATGCCAACCTCGTAAGCTGTTGTGGCTGTACGCGGAATAGCAAAGAAGGGACCAATCGATAGATAGAGAACTGCAAGATAAAGCGTCGCAAACCAAGGTGAGATTTTCTTAGAAATCTCGTGAATGTATCCTTTCGGGTTTAGAGTTCCAATAATAAGGGTCAAGACGGCAATACCGACACCTGAAAAGACAAAACCTGCGATGGCAGGAAGAAACTGTTCTCCAGATAAAGCACCTAGAGAAGGTGGAAAAATCAAGTTTCCCGCACCAAAAAATATTCCAAACAGGAGTAAGCCTGTTAGGGCACCTTTTTTAGCCATAAAAATCTCCTTCATATTTCTAAAATACTGACCTAGTATACCATGATTAAGACTCTGAAAAAAGTTTCCAAAATTAATCATTGAATGTTTTCAATATTTTTAAAAATAAGAATTGTCTAAAAACAAAAACCCTCACTCAGTTGGAACCGAGCAAGGGAAGATTAGGAACTATCGCCATAGAGGTTTAAAAATTTTCAAAGGCCGTCATTCCACCTTGGACATTGATGACCTTGTATCCATGTTCCTCTAAGAACTGGCAAGCACGAGCTGAACGAATGCCCGACTTACAGATGACATAATAGAGTTGGTCAAGTTCCAACTCTTGGTAGCGATCCGCTAACTCAGAAAGAGGAAGAAGCTGGACTCCTTCTAAGTGAAGGGCATCATACTCCTCCTGCTCACGAACATCTAGAACGTATAAGTTTTCTTTCTGATAAGCTTGGTAAAAACTCGAAAATGGAATTTCTTTCATGATTTCTCCTATAGAATTTGTTATGGAAGTGTTAGAATTTCGTAGCTAAAGTCAATAGCCTCTAAAAATCGGAACAAGTCTTGGGTTTTAATAAAGATAGTTTTTTCATTAGTATTGGGATGGAAAGTCATGATCTCTTCTGACAAAATATCCTTGTCAAAGTATACCTGAATATCTTTTTCTTCATTATTTAACAAACCAAAAGGTGATACTGTTCCTGCTGGTAGGTTCATTTTCTCAGCCAAGGAATCCAATGAAGCCATGCGAATCCGATTAGCTCCCACTTGTTCTTTAAAGTCATCCATATCCAATGATTTATGGTCATCCATGACGAGCAGATAGTACTGGGTTTTCTTTTTGTTGGTCAAAAACATGGACTTGGTTCGAACTCCTTCTAGGCCTTCAATATAGCTATCTGCCTGCTCTGTCGTAAATGCAGGTGGGTGCTCCACCACATCAAAGGTGATTCCCAACTCTTGCAACTTATTAGCTACTTGTTGATAAGCATCCATAGTTTTTCTCCTTTATTGATGAATAATCTTTTGTACCAATGCTTTCAAATCTGGCACCACTTCTGCCTCAAACCAAGGATTTTTAGCCACCCAGATTTGATTACGAGGAGAAGGGTGAACTAAAGGAAAATACTCTGGCAAATAGTCTTTGTAGCATTTTACTCGCTCTGTTACCTTGCCACTAACCTTCTCATGAAGATAATAGGCCTGAGCATATTGTCCAATCAAAAGGGTCAATTCAATATTTGGACATTCCTTGAGGAGTTGTGGGTGCCATTTTTCGGCAAAGCCTTTACGGGGTGGAAGGTCGCCTGATTTTCCATGTCCTGGGAAATAAAAGTCCATGGGAATAACTGCAAACAAGCCCGAATTGTAAAAGGTATCTTCATCTACACCTAGCCACTCACGCAGACGATCACCACTCTTATCCTTCCAATAAATCCCAGCTTCTTGCGTTTTAAACCCCGGAGCTTGACCGACAATATTGATGCGAGCAGTTTTTGGCGCCGCAAAGAGAGGTTCGATTCCACGTTCTGTATAGCTGGTATTCTGTGGATCCGCCATAATGGCCTGCTTGATTCTTTCGATTTGAGACATCTGTTTTCCCTCCAAAAAGAAGTCTAAGCATAAAATCTCAGACTTCTATCGTTTTATTTGATTAATTCATAGATAGCTTCTGCATAGATTGCTGCTGCTCGGAAGAGATCGTCCAAGGCGATAAATTCATTGGCTTGGTGCATGGTATCGATTGAGTCTGGGAACATAGCACCGTAGGCAACCCCACGTTCCAGCAAGCGACCAAAGGTTCCACCACCGATGACCTGTTCGTGACCTTTAAGACCAGTTTGTTTTTCATAGACATTCAGCAAGGTTTGAACGAGTGGATCTTCCATCGATACATAGTGAGGCGTGTGTCCGTGTTCAGAAAGGCTAACAGAAGCAACTGGCAAGTTTTCAAGAACTGATTTGATTTGTTCTGGACTTGTTCCTTTTGGATAGCGGAAGTTGAGGGCAATCGTATTGTCAGCACTTGCTTCGTCAAAGCGGAAAACACCTGCATTCATAGAAAGGCCACCCATCTTTTCATCCACATGAGCCACCTTGAGATTTTTACCCTCATGGTCATTCAAGAGAATCTTACCAGCGATATCGAGGTAGTCTTTGGCTGGTCCAGCAAAGTCAAATTGGCTGAGGAAGAGTGCTAGGTAAGTAGCTCCATTGACACCTGAAGCAGGCATAGCACCATGAGCTGATTTACCAATGATGGTCACCTTGTATTTGCCAACTTCTTCTTGGAGTTCTCCTCTAAGTTTGTGCTCTGCAACAAAGACATCTAGTTTTCCTTGCAAGTCAGCTAGGTCGCCTGAAACAACTGCTGTTGCTGATTCTGGTACCATGTTTTCACGCAATCCACCTGTGAAACTGTGAAGACGAGCAGCACCTGTATTTTCACCTGCAAAGTGAAGGTATTCAGTGATGTTTCCTTTTTCACCGTTAATGATCGGGAATTCAGCATCTGGTGAGAATCCAAAGTCTGGTTTCGCAAGTCCTACATGTTCAAAGTAGTAGTCCATGTCTGCCCAACCTGATTCTTCGTCTGTTCCAACAATAAAGCGAACTTTCTTAGAAGTTGGAAGGCCCAATTCTTTGATGATTTTCAAACCATAGTAACAAGCTGTTGTAGGCCCCTTGTCATCTGAAGCTCCACGCGCATAAAGGCGACCGTCTTTGATAGTTGGTGTGTAAGGGTCCGTGTCCCAACCGCTACCAGCTGGCACCACGTCCATGTGGGCAAAGATTCCGAGAACTTCTTCTCCTTCACCAAACTCGAAATGTCCTGCGTAGTTATCGACATTCTTAGTTGGATATCCATCGCGGTCTGCGATTTCAAGGAATTTTTCCAAGGCTTTTACTGGCCCAGGTCCAAATGGATGCTGCGCATCTGCCTTACTATCATCCCGTTCTGAGTTGATTTCCAAAAGGCTAAACAAGTCAGCCAAGAGGTCTTCTTTGCGTTTTTCTACTTCTGCTGTAAAATCAATTGCTGTCATTTTTTCTTCTTCCTATCTTTTCTCGATAATTTCATCTACTGGCAAGCGGTAGCTTGGCTCCAATTTTTCGTCTGTATAACCCACTGTAATCAAGAGTTCTGGGCGGAAACGGTCTTCGATATCTAAAACTTCATTGGCTTTTGATTTGTCAAAACCAAGAATAATGTTAGAACCGATTCCCTGGTCTGTCAGAGCTAGAACCAAGTTCATGGCAACCAAACCTGCATTGAGGGCTAGGTAGTCACTGACTTGTTGCTCACTGTAACGCGCAAATTCAGCAGGCAAATTCTTCATATAATATTGAAGTTGCTCTTCAGAAAAGTTATTAGCGCCGCCAACTCGGGCAATCTTGCGAGCGCGTTTGGCTAGGTCTGTATCTGTAAATAGGGCAATGGTTACAGGCGCTGATGATACCTGCTCAAAGTTCGAACCATAAGCCAATTTTGCCAATTCAGCATTTTTCTCACGAACCACCACAAATTTCCAAGGCTGGCTGTTGTGGGCACTTGGGGCCAAGGTTGCGATTTCGATAGCCGTACGCACATCTTTGGGATCCACCGGCTGATCAGTAAAATGCTTGGTCGCATGACGTTTTTTATTTAATTCAAGAAATTTCATAATCGATTTCCTTTTCTAATTCTACTGCTTCCATTCTACCATATTTTGAAAGAGCTTGCAGGGATTTTTCATAGAGTTAGTACTTCTTTCAAACTCTCTGCTATTAATTTGGAGCTCTTTAAGTAGGTATCGCTTTAGATTTGAAGCAATCAAAAAGCAGGTGATCGAACACCTACTTTCTTATATTATTGACCAGATGTGTATGGAGCAATTGCTTTATAAGCCGCTTCCAGCGCTTTCTTCATTGTGTCACGTCCAGTTTTCAACTGTTGAACAAATAGAGTACGAGTTTGTTCTGGCACTACTGTATCATCAGAACCAATACTTGAAAGGCTTTCGTTAAATGACTCTCTTACAGTCTCCATAGACTTAAGCGCTGGTTCAACTTGGGCGTTATATGCTTCTTTTCCACTCTCTGGAATTTTCTCCCCAATTTCAACTGCATGCTTTTTATAATTGTCGACTAGTTTACCAAAGACTTTCTTCACATCTCCAACAGTTTTAGCATTGTCAATTTCTTCATCGGTGATCAAAACAACCTCATTATTTTCTGTCTTTGAACTAGACGTTGTTGATGAGGTCTCTGAAGAAGAAGTTTGTCCTACAGAGCTTGAATTTTTAGCCGAAGAATCAGACGTTGTTTTCCCTGAACATGCTGCTAAAACAACAACAGATAAAAGAGCCATACTGGCTGTAATAATTTTCTTCATAATGTTCTCCTTTTTATTAAGAATTAAGTTCATTGTATAACAAAATAATTTCAATGTCAAACTTTAGCTAAGCCATCTTTTCTTCCTTATTGTCTGACTCTTTTCTAAATAATTCGGCTACCACCTCACTTCAAATTAAGGGCGTCCATTTTATTTCTAACTTTGCAGAAAATCAAAATAATCTTTCACATCTTCTACATATCCATGCTTTTCAATTAAACTAGCTAAAAGTTCCAGATTGTGCCCCTGATAGTTGTCTTCTCGTCGTAGCTCTTCATACATTTCGATAAAGGGAAGACCCTTGGACTTGGCCAATTCTAACTCCGCTTCATAGTCATAAGCGACTTTACGAAACAGGATATTTACCAATTCCCCATCTTCAACCTCTATCACGGCATACTGGGCACGGTGATTTTTTAACGCCTCCCAGTTAAAATAGGGCATACCAATTGTACCTGGATTGATAATTTGTTGCCCTTGGCTGCCATAGCGAAGCAACTGTTTGTGGACATGACCATAGACTGCCACGTCCGTTTCCTCATCTAGGAGTTGGTCAAATTTCTCCGTATCATTGTCAACCAACAAGTCACCACCATAGTTCTTATTCGGCAAATTATGAGAAAGAGAAAAGCGCAGTCCATCAACTTCTTTCTTTTCTAGCATAGGTAAGCTTCGTAGCCAGACAATCGTTTCAGGATCCATTCGCTCCATCAAATACTGCGTCATACGCAAGAGCTGGACTTCCTGTGGGTCTTCTAAGCCATATTGCCCATCTAAAGCCTCAAGGACACAATCATCCCAGTTTCCGCGGACAGTCGCTGTGATAGGCAGATCCTTTAGCAGAGCAACCAAGTCATTTGCACCTGGACCTGGAAGAAAAATATCTCCCAGAAGCCAATATTCACTAACTCCTTGATTTTTAGAATCTGCAATAACTGCTTCTAGTGCAGTTGCATTGCCATGAATATCTGATAAAATTGCGATTTTATGGTTCATGATAGTTTCCTTCCGTTTGGTAATCTACTCTCTCTTCCGCCACTTGAGCCAATTCCACTTCTTTCTGCAGGTTCAACTTCCTCTGCACAGCTTCTGCAACTGCTCTTGGCACCCCAACTTCGACAATCTCATCCACACTGGCTTCCTTGATTTTAGTTAGAGACTTGAAATGTTTCATAAGATTCTGCTTACGTTTAGGCCCCAATCCTTCAATCCCATCCAGTTGTGATGAAAAGGAATTCTTGGAGCGCAGTTGGCGGTGGAAAGTGATAGCAAAGCGGTGCACCTCATCCTGGATGCGTTGGAGGAGGAAAAATTCCTGAGAATTACGAGATAACTCCACTACTTCCAGCGGATCTCCAAAGAGCAGCTCGTGGGTTTGGTGCTTGTCATTCTTTTGCAGACCTGCAATAGGAATATCCAAACCTAGCTCTTCTTGAATGACCTGCTTGGCAATATTGACTTGACCTTGTCCCCCATCAATGACAATCAAATCTGGAGGGGTTAAACCATCACGTTGAACTCGGCCATAGCGTCTGCGAATGACCTCTCGCATACTCGCATAATCATCAGGCCCAATGACAGTCTTGATTTTGTATTTACGGTAGTCTTTTTTACTCGGTTTGCCATTAACAAAGACCACCATAGCTGAAACAGGGCTGGTTCCCATGATATTAGAGTTATCAAAGGACTCGATGCGAACCGGAGTCGGGATTTGGAGCAAGCGTCCTAGATTTTCAATAGCCCCTTGGGTCTTTTCGACAGATTTTTCTAGCAGATTGAACTTCTGCTCCAGACTAACACGGGCATTTTTTATAGCTAGATTGACCAGTTGCTTTTTCTCTCCACGCTGAGGTTTGAGAATCTTGGTATCCACCAAGGCCTTGACTGCTTCTTCATCAATATCCTGCGGGATCAATATCTCATTGGGAACCAGGTGGGATTTTTCTTGATAGAATTGTCCCACATAGGTCAAAAAGTCCTCGTCCGGATCATTGTAATAGGGGAAAAGATTGACATCCCGCTCGATGAGTTTTCCTTGACGGACAAAGAAAACCTGCACGCACATCCAACCCTTGTCCACATAGTAGCCAAAGACATCCCGATTTTGAAGATCCTTAGCCATAACCCGTTGCTTGGTCCGAAGCGTTCCAATCGCCTGAATCAGGTCACGGTATTCCGCCGCACGTTCAAACTCCATAGTCTGGGCTGCCTTTGCCATCTTCCCCTTGAGGTCATCGATGATTTTGTCATCCTGTCCTTTTAGGAAATCAGAAACCTCCTGAGCCATGGACTGGAAATAAGCCTCATCTTTCTTACAGATGGTGTGGGCCATACACTGGCCGATATGGTAGTAAAAACAGACCTTAGACGGTGGGTTGGTACATTTCCGAAAAGGAAAAATCCGATCCAAGAGTCGCTTAATTTCATTGGCTGCCCCCACATCTGGATAGGGACCAAAGTAGAGACCACCGTCCTTTTTGACCTGACGGGTGATAATCAATCGAGGATAACGCTCATTGGTGATTTTGATGAAGGGATAAGACTTATCATCCTTGAGCATGATATTGTACTTGGGCTTATTTTCCTTTATGAGGTTAATTTCTAGGAGAAGTGCCTCAATATTGGACTCAGTGACGATAAATTCAAAATCTACAATCTCAGATACCAGAGCTTCCGTCTTGGTATCATGACTTCCACGGAAATAGGACCGCACGCGATTGCGCAGATTTTTAGCCTTTCCTACATAGATAATAGTGCCATTTTTATCCTTGTGAATGTAACAACCAGGGCTGGTCGGCAAGAGCTCCAGTTTTGATTTGATCAAGTTATTCATAGTTCCATTATAGCAAAAAGGCTGTAACAGGACGAACAAAAAGCCCCACCAATCGCTTGATGGAGGAGCCTTGATTTTATTTTAGATTGTACCGACTTCATCTAATCGCTACTGGTATAGAGTTCTTGAACGGCTTTCACATCCCGAGGCTGAATTCCATAGTAGGAACCTGCCGGTTGCATGACAGAGGTTTCGTTGGTATGATCCAACCCGATGGCATGCCCCAGTTCGTGCTCCGCCGTGTGCACGATCCGTTCATAAGAATAACCATAGTTTGGATTGGATAGATAATAGTGATTCAGGCGAACTGTTACAGATATAAATTGATTGGTTAACAAATTGGTTTGACTCTCGGCTTGACCTGCTACAGCGGTCGATCCATCATTCATCTCACTTGCCACAATATCTGCCTGGCTAGGATCCGCAACCACCTCAAAGGTAAAGGCTCCCGTTTGATTCCAGTTTTTTATGGCTTCTGCATAGGCACCTTGGAAGGCCTCATCCATTTGAGGTTCAATATAGATGCGAGCTGAGGCCTGAGCCCACTTGCCTTCTGCATGTTGGTGACTGTCTGTCTGAGACAAGACTTCCAGCGTTCCCGTCTCCTTCCATTGATTCCAGCCACCTTGACCAATCTGGCTCATTTTTTCAACCTGATTGACCGCAGAATGAAAATCACCAGACAGATACCAAACCACTCCAAAGGCAATGAGTAGTAGGATGACAACGGTCCAAACCAGACGCCAGAAGAAACGCCAAATTCCCAAAAGAAATCGGAAGAATAATCGAATAATCCAGAACATGACGCTCCACCTTTCATAAAAATAAGAATCTATCTTGAAATCACATTCTACTTGTTCAAGATAGATTCTCTATTTTACTGAGAAAAGCTGAAAGAAGCCTAAAACTAAGATAAGCGCTCTTCCAAAACAAAATCAATTGGTAGAGTAGCCAAAAAACGCTCCAATTGTTTTTCCCAGTAGTACCACTCGTGCTTACCTGGGCTATGACTATAGGTCACCTCATAACCAAGTTTTTTGAGGTTTTTCACTGCGAGATTATTGGCAGAGTAGAGATAGTCTTGCTCCCCACACCAAGCCCATAGTTTGGTCTTTTTATCGGATTTTGCAGCCATGCTTTCAAGCGAATGAGGACTAGCTGTCCAGTCTTTGATTTCTCCAAAAACTCCTCGCCAGTAAGCAAGCGATCCCAGATCCTGACTTTCAGGAGAAAATTCTTGAAAACTGAGCGCACCAGAAAAACTAGCCGCATAAGAAAAACGATTTGTCGCTAGAGCGAGTTTGAAGGAACCATAACCACCCATGGAGAGACCAGCAATGAAGGTCTTTTCTCGCTTGCTGGTCATATTGGGGAAGAAACGTTTCATAACCTGAGGCAATTCTTCTGCTAGAGCAGTAAAGTAGTTAAAACCGTACTGGGTATCTGTGTACCAGCCATTGCTAGTATTGGGCATGATGACAATGAGATTAGTTCCGCGCAACAAACGCTCGACATTGGTTCGCTTGAGCCAGCTATTTTGATTTCCCGACATTCCGTGCAAAAGGTAAAGCACAGGAATATCTGTGCATCCTGGTTCAGTCACCCGACTAGCATCTGGATAGAGTACGGCAACGCCCCACTCCATATCCAAAACTTCTGAGTAATACTCAATATTCATAACTGCCATGGTTTTTTCCTTTTACTATTCTATAAGAAAAAGCCGAATTTCGACTTTTTCTGTAGGTATTCTGCTTATTATTTTGCTTCCATCACGACTGGCAAGATTGCTGGGCGACGCTTGGTTTGATCAAAGAGATACTTGGTCAGATTGTCACGAACCTTGCCTTTGAGATCTGCCCAATCAAAGTCGTCACCTTGAAGATACTCTTCTACCGTTTGGTTAATCAATTCTGAGCTTTCACGGAGAATGTCACGACTCTTCTTGAGATAAACAAATCCACGCGTGTGAACACGGGCCTTGGCCACAATTTTCTTCTCACGACGGTTGACAGTAATCGCCACGATAAAGATTCCATCTTCTGACAAGACCTTACGATCACGAAGGACGACATTTCCAACATCTCCGATGGCATTTCCGTCAATCAAGACATCACCTGCAGAAACAGCTCCAGCTGGAACAAAGTCTCCATGTTCATAAGACATGGTCGTTCCCTTTTTAGGGATGAAAATGCGTTCTGGCAACATTCCAACTGCCATGGCAGCCTTGGCATGCGCATCCAACTCACGGTATTCCCCTTGGATAGGGAAGAGGTAGTTTGGTTGCAAGAGATTGATCATCAACTGCAAATCACGCGCATTCCCGTGCCCGGATACTCGCAAGCTCTGGGTAATGAGTTTCACTACACCACCAGCTTGATAGATCATATTTTCAACACGCGCCATGACGGCTTCTTTGGCGATAGATGGAGTCGTTACGATATAGACCAAGTCCCCATCTTTGATTTCCACATAACGGTGGCGTCCGATAGACATCTTACGAAGTCCATTAATAGGCTCACCCATACGACCCGTCTCAAGGATAATCAACTCATGGTCTTCAAAACGAGACATTTCTTTGGGTTTGATCAAGAGACTTTCGTTGGCTAGAGACAATTTTTTGAGACGAATCGCTGTTCGGACAATATTTTCAACATCAAAACCAGTCAGAACAACTCGACGGCCTGTATCCGCAGCAGCATCAAAAACCTGCTGGATACGAGAGAGGTTGCTGGCAACTGCCGCAACGATGATACGACCTTCCCAGTCTGCAATGGTCTGGGTAATTTCGTCTCCAACTTCACTCTCACTCGCCACTTGGATATTGCTGTCCGCATTGGCTGAATCGCTGAGGAGCGCTAAAACACCATCACGACCGATTTCAGCCAAACGAGCAAAATCCGTCGCATAGGATTCGCTAGCTGTCTGGTCAAACTTGAAGTCCCCTGTATAAACGATGCTACCTTCAGCTGTTTTCAGGACTATTCCCAAACTTTCTGGGATAGAGTGAGTTGTACGGAAGAAGGAAACCACAGTCCCTCCAAAGTCGATCTCTGTATCTTCATCAATCACATGGAAGTCATTGAATTTCTTAACCGTATCATTTCCTTTGACAAAGAGTTTGGCCAACTCGATGGTCAACTCAGAGCCAAACACAGGCACCTTAGCCTCTGCCAAAAGGTAAGGCAGGGCACCAATAGCATCCGCATGTCCGTGGGTCAAGAAGACCCCTGCGATACGGTCGCTATTTTCAAAAAGGTAGTCCATATTGGGAATGACGACATCAACCCCAAGTTGTTCATTTTCAGGGTATTTAAGCCCTGCATCCAAAACAAAAATCGAATCGCCTATCTCAGCAATGTACATATTTTTCCCGTTTTCACGCACACCACCTAGTGTTGTTAAACTAATATTACTCATTTTTCCTCCGAAACTTAAATTATCATGATTATAGGGTAGATTTACCCTCTTATTCTAAAAGTTCTAAAACTTTCAGCCGAATCTTTTCCTACCATTATACCATTTTTTTGATGATTTTCAAAATGAAGATTTGTTTTCAAAAAAGAGCTGGTTGCCCAACTCTTTCCCATCTTCTAGTTTTCTTCCATCAAAAAATCATACATTTCTTGCACCGTACCCAGCGCCATCATTTCTTGGTCTTTGACGGTTTGCTTGAGATTTTGGTAAATCTGACTTTCACTAATTTCCCTTTTTGGCGCTTCTTTATTGACTGTCATGACACCGTCTTTGATCGTCACAAAGCCTAGTTCTTCGAAGACTTGAATCATCTTGACCAGCAAGATTTGTTGGATATTGAGATAAGCCGCCAAATCTTTCAACTTGTATCGAATATCAAATTCCGGAAACTGGTAAATGGTCTTGTACAATTTAGTAAACTGCTCTCTAGTCCCATAACCTGTTAGATAATAGGCCTTGTCAATGTCATTTTTGAAATAGACCGCAGAGAAATTTTGTTCCTGAAAAACGGTCTTAAGCAGGGTAATGTCCTCAGGAATGTTTTTCACAACCACAGCTTCACTGGTCGCTAGATCTGGCAATTCTCCAGCAAAATCCAAGACTGGAATCCCTTCTGGCAAGGCTGCGTTCTTCCCACGAATATTAAAGAGTTGAACGCCTTCCACACGCGCATCCACCATCATCAACTGGAGGGCAGTTTGACCATTCCATTGATTGACAGACAGGGTGACTGCTAATTCTAGGTTTTTTGTTTGAGCAAACTCTGTTGCCCATCTACCTTGTCCAAAGGCCACCACTTCAAAACTCGCCTCACCCTTGGAGATCTTTAGTTTGAGGTGGGCATTGCCCGCTCCCATGGTACGAGCACTTTCGACACGAAAATCCTTGATATAAAAGACAGGTTTCTGATTGTCCATTCCAAAAGGTGCCAAGCGTTCAAAGCTTTTAACCGTTTCTAAACTAAGAGTCTCCAAATCCAACTCTTCATCTAGATTTAACTTGTTCTTGCCAGCAGCATCTGCGCCTTTTTCACGGATATAGTCTTCCAAGACCTGAGATAAATCTGAAAGTTTCTCAACCTCCAGTGTCATTCCTGCTGCGCCAGCATGGCCACCAAATGCGATGAAGAGGTCTCGATGGGGATCCAGAGCTTCAAAAATATCGACCGCTTCCACACTGCGAGCACTGCCCTTGGCACGACCATCTTCTATATTAAGAACGATAACAGTCTGCCCCAATTCTTCCAGCAAACGACCAGCCACGATACCTAGAACTCCAGGATTCCAGCCTTCCTTGGCCAAAACCTGGACCTCCTTCTCAGGATCCACCATGGTCTTAGCTTCTTCATAGATTGACTGAACGATTTCCTTGCGCTCTTCGTTTTTCTGGTGAATCATGAGGGCAATCTCATGAGCTTCCTCGTCGTCAAATCCAGTCAGCAAATCAATGGCAGGGTTGGGATCATCCAAGCGCCCCAAGGCATTTAAACGAGGGGCAAGCTGAAAGCCAACCGTTTCTTCTGTGACTTCATTAGCAGCAATCCCAGCCATGTCCAGCATTTCTTGCAGACCGATGCGCTGAGTATGCCCCAACATTTCCAGACCATATTGAACCAAAATACGGTTTTCATCCGTCAAACTTACCATATCCGCAATGGTACCGATAGCTACCAAATCGAGTAGCTCCACTTGGACTTCCTCTAAAAGGGCACAAGCCAGCTTAAAGGCCACTCCGCAACCAGCTAACTGTTTGAAGGGATAGTCCGCATCTGGATGCTCGGGGTGAACGATGGCATAGGCATCAGGAAGGGATTCCGGCATGGAATGGTGGTCGGTCACAATGACATCCGCTCCCATAGCCTGAGCCAATTCAATGGCTTCATGACCTGCAACCCCATTGTCCACTGTCACAATCAAGGAAATTCCCTCTTGCTCGATAAAGTATTTATAAACACTGGCATTGGGACCATAGCCATCGGTAAAACGATTTGGCAGATAAACTCGGCACTCTGCGCCAAGCTGTTCCAAACTTTCCTTAACAATAGAAGCTGAAGTCATTCCATCCGCATCGTAGTCTCCATAGATGAGAATATTTTCCCCTTCTTCAATGGCCTGACGAATCCGTTCTACTGCCTTATCCATATCATGGAGCAGATAGGGATCATGTAAGTCTTCCAAAGAAGGTTCTAAAAACTTCTTCAGACTTTTCTCATCCCGAATTCCTCTTTCAAATAATAACCGTGCCACCTCAGGACCCAGTCCAGCCTTCTTGGCTATCTTTGTAAAATCCGCATCTTCAACCTGCGGGGCAAACTGCCATTCATAAGTAGGTGTTATCAAAAAGACATCCACTCTTTCTAAGAATTCTATCGTTTCATTATAACATGATTTAGGCATTTTCTCTATTCAGATTGCTTTTTTATAACATTTTAGTGAATTTTTTTCAGATATGATTTGACAAGAACATTCTTTTATTGTAGAATCATGTTATAAAATCTAACACAAAGGAGATCTCTCATGGCTTTAGTAGAATTTAAACACGTCGAAAAATATTACGGAGACTACCACGCACTCCGCGACATCAATCTCCGTTTTGAAAAAGGACAAGTTGTTGTCCTGCTTGGACCTTCTGGTTCTGGAAAGTCCACTCTTATCCGTACTATAAATGGTTTAGAGGCTGTTGACAAAGGAAGTCTCCTAGTCAATGGACACCAAGTAGCAGGTGCTAGTCAGAAAGATTTAGTTCCTCTTCGTAAGGAAGTCGGCATGGTTTTCCAACATTTTAACCTTTATCCACACAAAACAGTGTTAGAAAATGTGACACTTGCACCCGTTAAAGTTCTAGGAATTGATAAAAAAGAAGCTGAAAAAACAGCCCAAAAATATCTGGAATTTGTAAATATGTGGGACAAGAAAGATTCCTATCCAGCCATGCTTTCTGGTGGACAAAAACAACGGATTGCCATCGCACGTGGACTCGCCATGCATCCGGAGCTCCTCCTCTTCGATGAGCCAACATCTGCCCTTGATCCTGAGACCATCGGCGATGTTCTAGCAGTTATGCAAAAACTGGCACATGACGGGATGAACATGATCATCGTTACCCACGAAATGGGATTTGCTCGAGAGGTTGCGGATCGCATTATCTTTATGGCTGACGGAGAAGTTTTGGTGGATACGACAGATGTCGATGACTTTTTTGACAATCCAAGCGAACCTCGTGCCCAACAATTCCTCAGCAAAATCATCAACCACGAAAGTGACAAAGTCAAATAAGGAGGCGCCTATGAAAAAGAAACTCTTTTTAGCAGCATTATTGATTAGCCTTTTCAGCCTTGCTGCTGCCAAACCAGTCCAAGCCGATACCAGCGTCGCAGACATTCAAAAAAGAGGCGAACTAGTTGTCGGTGTCAAACAAGATGTTCCCAATTTTGGCTACAAGGATCCTAAGACAGGAACTTATTCTGGTATCGAAACAGACCTGGCCAAGATGATTGCGGATGAACTCAAGGTCAAAGTTCGCTATGTGCCTGTTACCGCTCAAACACGTGGACCACTCCTAGACAATGAACAGGTCGACATGGATATCGCAACCTTCACCATCACAGACGAACGTAAAAAACTATACAACTTCACCAGTCCCTACTATACGGATGCTTCTGGTTTTTTGGTCAATAAATCCGCCAACATCAAAAGCATTGAGGACCTAAACGGTAAAACCATCGGAGTTGCCCAAGGTTCCATCACCCAGCGCTTGATTACCGAACTGGGCAAAAAGAAAGGTCTAACCTTTAAATTCGTCGAACTTGGTTCCTATCCAGAATTGATTACTTCCCTTCACGCTCACCGTATTGATGCCTTTTCCGTGGACCGTTCTATCCTGTCTGGCTACACCAGCAAACGCACAGAGCTACTAGATGATAGTTTCAAGCCATCTGACTACGGTATCGTCACCAAGAAATCAAACACCGAGTTCAACAATTATCTCGATAACTTGGTCACAAAATGGAGCAAGGATGGTAGTTTGCAGAAACTCTATGACCGTTACAAGCTCAAACCATCTAGCCACACAGCAGATTAAGGAGGACACCCCATGACAGATTTATCATCTTGGACATCCTATTTTCAGGATTTTGGACAATTTTTCAATGGTTTCCTCTTCACCCTTGCCCTAGCGATTGGATCTTTTATCCTCGCCATGGTTTTGGGCGTCTTTTTCGGAGCCATGTCAGCTAGCAAACGCCCATTCTTGCGTGTTTTGGCTCGTATCTTTGTCGAATTTTACCAAAATACTCCCCTCTTGGTACAGTTTGTCATCGTTTTCTATGGTTTGCCTCTTATCAGTGAACATACCATCATGATTCCGATTTATTGGACAGCTGTTCTCTGCGTGGGGCTCTATCACGGCGCTTATATCGCTGAGGTTATTCGTTCAGGGGTTCAGTCTATTCCTAGCGGTCAGATGGAGGCCGCCTTGTCGCAAGGTTTTACCTATATCAGTGCCATGCGCTTGATTATCTTGCCTCAGGCCTTCCGTATCCTTCTCCCTCCTTTGACCAACCAAATCGTTAACCTCATCAAGAACACCTCTACAGTTGCCATTATCTCTGGAGTGGACTTGATGTTTGTGACCAAGTCTTGGTCAGCTCTCAACGGAAACTACATCCCAGCCTTTCTAGGTGCTGCACTTCTCTACTTTGCTCTATGCTTCCCTGTCGCCCAGTTTGGTCGCAAGATGGAGCAAGCCAACAAAAAAGCCTATTCACTTTAGGAGGTTACTATGGAATCTATTTTAGAAGTTTTAACCCCAGATAACCTAATCTTTATCTTTAAAGGATTCGGCTTGACCCTCTATATTTCTCTGATTGCCATTGTCCTCTCGACTCTTATCGGAACAGTGCTAGCCGTCATGCGAAATGGGAAAAATCCCGTCTTGCGAATCATCTCCAGCATTTATATCGAGTTTGTACGTAACGTTCCCAACCTCCTCTGGATTTTCACCATCTTTTTGGTGTTTAAGATGAAGTCCACACCAGCAGGTATTACTGCCTTTACCCTCTTTACCTCGGCAGCCCTAGCTGAGATTATCCGAGGCGGTCTCAATGCCGTGGACAAAGGCCAGTACGAAGCAGGAATGTCGCAAGGATTCACTTCAGCGCAAATCCTCTACTACATCATTCTCCCACAAGCGATCCGTAAAATGCTGCCAGCCATCATTTCTCAGTTTGTGACCGTGATTAAGGATACCAGCCTTCTCTACTCTGTTATCGCCCTACAAGAACTCTTTGGAGCCAGCCAAATTCTCATGGGTCGTTATTTCGAACCAGAGCAGGTCTTTAGCCTTTATATCCTGATTGCCCTCATCTACTTCAGCTTTAACCTATCAATCTCTAGCCTGTCTCGCATGCTAGCCAAACGTTGGCAACAAGCAGCAGAATAAAAAAAGAAATGTGAACGTCTATTTTTCGTTCACATTTTTATATTTTCGTAAGTAGAGATACTTTCTTGTGTGTACTGGTCAATCTTAACTCATTTTCGCTCAATTTTACTATAATCTAACTCTATCATTTAACTGATTTTGTTGCAATATATGTTTTAATATTCAGTTCATGCAGTCTACCAAAACCATTTGTATCTTCATATATGTCAAGTAGAGTGAACCCCGCCTTTAACTGTCCGCCTATTTGCTCTGTCATATTGTGAGAGAATTGCATGCCAGAATTTTCTTTTATCATAAAATCTTTGGCTGCTTTATCTTTTAATGGATTAAAAGGCATTTTCCAAATAATTTCTTTTTCTTCATTATCTACGATGTAATTTATTTCATTGTTTAATCCTGCCAGAAAAATTCCACCCTTTTTCAGAACCCTATACGCCTCATTAAAAATGGACTCCACATCTTCAACATAACAGTTTGAAACCGGATGAAAGACTATATCAAAGGTTTCATCCTCAAAAGGCAAAGCTTTTGTCATATCGCCTTCAATGGCTTTAATAGTATAACCTTCTCTTTGAGCAATTAAAAATTCACTTTCTATTTGCTTTGGAGAATTATCAAGCACAGTGCAGTCTGAACCTAATGCGTTAAATATAGGCATTTGCTGCCCACCACCCGATGCTAAACCTAAGATTTTCATTCCTTTTAAGTCTCCAAGCCACTCATGTGGAACAGGAACCGTCGGAGTAAGAAAAACATTCCAATCTCCGTTTTTTGCACTAATATACTCATCATGTGAAATCGGCTTACTCCATTCCCAACCTTCTTCAACCCATCTATCAATAGTTTCTTTATTTATATCTTGATACGATTTCATTCGTTATTTCCTTTTATAAATCTTAGGTTCATCTGATAAACTGGGAATTATCAACCTATTTCTACTAAAGTTTAGCTAGTGTCTATTGATTTCTTTACAATAGTTAAAATTCAGTTCATCTACGATGTTTTTCAATCCAAGAGACAGCAAAATCTACTAGTTCACGTTGTTGCATCAATCTAGAATCGGCATTGCCGATTTTTCCTATCTTTGCAAGCCCCTTTTCCTCAAAGGCGCTTCCTATATCCTCAAAATCTTCTCCGTCAACAAATAAGGTGTTATACGCTTTCCATATCCGAACACCATCTTCAAGTATGGCACTATGCTCAACACAGTCATGTTTCTCAGGATACTCTGCACGGACATCCGCTAAGTGTATGGAAGTGTTTTTATCATATCCAACCCCTAATAACAGTACTTTTGCGTCAAGTTCATAGAGTTTTGCGATAGGTGAACCCTCACCAAATATATTTGAAAGAGTATGTTCCGCTGTAATATATTCAGCATGTTTTCCCCATGCACAAATTGATCTTGCTGGATGATCTGTTCTGATGCTCCCCGGCCATTGACGGAACATTTCTGCAACAGCTCCCATCGTATTTGTTGGCGTTATCTGTTTATCATATGCTGGCCAATTCTCTCTAATTTTATCCCAGTCTGACTCCTCTGCATTCCAGTGCACACCTGTTTTCGGATCTAGATTTTTCCATGACTGTGTTGGCATCACAATGGTACCTTCAGAAGTAACGACTTCAATTAGAGCTTCTATCACAGTCTGTGCTCCTCCACATACATATCCAATACTTTTTAAGGATGTATGGACAATGACAACATCTCCTTGTTTCAGCCCAAGTTCTGTTAACCCCTGTACGATATCTTCTTTATATATTGTTTTCATAATTTTTACCTCTTATTATCAAAAACTAATACGAATTTATTAAGTTGATTTTCTAACCCATGTGTCTAAAAATTTTAATTGCTCATCTGTATGAAACCAATGCTCTCCATTCTTCATGATTGTAAGAGTTGCTCCAATTTGCTCTGCAAACTTCGTTATGGTTTCTTGAAAAGTTAAATTATCTTTTTCACCATATAAAATAGAAGTGGGAACACTCCACCTAATGGGATGATTTTTCACATAAGATAAATACTCCCAAGATAATGTTTCACCAAATTCTGTTTCAACCTCTTTCTTACTTTTTAACTCATCTTCTGTAATATTTAACCACTTCATCATATCCATTATCAGTTTCTCCATATCTACAATAGGGGAAATAAGGCCTGAGAAATATTCTTTTCAACCAAAGATAGCATTGCAAAATAAGCACCGATGCTATTTGCAATTAAAATAACAGAATCATACGATTTAGCACACCTATCATATAGTATTGGAAATTCTATCTCCGCTTCCCAAGGTGTTTGTGATTTATAGTTAAAACCGATAACATCACTTTCTCTAAAAATAGATTGATAATGTTTTGTCTCCTTTATGTTTCCGCCCTTGCCATGTATATAGATAACTAAGGTTTTCCACCGAATCACTTCCATAATCTTTTTTATCTTTCTGACATATATTTTTGTATTTCACCAGAGGTCAATCTTCTCACCTGTGTATTGGGAAATTCCTGATATTCTTCAACTGCAAAAACAGACGCCATTTTTTCACAAGTTTTTCCTTTATTCTTTTTTAGATATAGCTTCAGATCTTCATTGCTAGCGAAAATTTTATAAGAAATTCTACCATTCTCACTTTTTAATTCATAAATACCACATGGCTTTTTTTCTGTGTAATCGGCAGTTCTTAAATATAGCTTTGCAATTTCTAATGACTTAAACGGAAAATTCCACCGTTGCAATCCACGATTTGGATCGTACTCGATACAAATGCATCTACCACAAGTTTCGCAAATATATTGTGTATGGTTTTCTAAGCATTCCAAGGGATTTAAAAGTGGTGTCACTCTATTTTGGTTAACATAACATTCTTTACACATTTTAATCTCACGTCCTCTCCAAATTTTAATCTGTAATTATCAATTATTAAAATATCTCTAAATCAGATTTAATTCTCCCGCCTATAGCCTATAAACGGCATATTCATGGATTTCATATTCCAAAAAGTAAATCCCAGACCTTCTCCCAAACCAAATAACATCGGCTCACTTAATTCAACACCAAGCTGATTCAAGAGAGTTCCTGTTGCGGTAGATTCACAATGCTGTCCTATGAATGGTTTTATATCCAACTTCATATACCATCTCCTCTGAAATTTTTTTTGAATTTCACTGGGATTGTAAAGTTTGAATTTCAGACTCTAACCAATTTAGCTCTGCTTGGAGCATGGTTAAACCCAAACTGAATAACTGTTTGGCAGACCTTGGCAGGCAATGTCCTCCTGCTTGTTGATTCTTCAAGACTTGTAAATCCTTTTCCAAAATATATTTTCGTTCTGTAAGAGCCTGCAATAATTCTTTAGAGGACATATTCTGACTATTTGCCAATGCAGTCATAAAATGTGAGTTCGCAGGCTGTCGTTCTACTAATCGCTGACGTGTTTTTTCAATTAAAATTGTTAACCCCAGCTTTGTAATGCTGTACTCTTTTTTATCTTTTCCCTTTGCCGGTACACTCTTTGCCAGACCTTTCTTCTCCAATTTTTCAAGTACATAATAAATTGAAGAAAAACCTACGTCTGTCCATTTTCTCATGCCTCTATCAACAATAAGTTTTTCAATCTGATAGCCATGATGCGGTTGCTCTGCCAATATACCGAGGATTAACTCCTCTGTTAAGGATGTCTTGATAACCATTTTTATTCTCCCTATTTCTTTTTAATCGGATGTCTGAGAATAGTTTTCAGTTTGGCAGGTTCTGTTTTACGAAAATCGCTGATATAGATTTCATGGTGCATACGTTCATCTGTAATATCCAGTTGATAGCCTTCATTTTCCATATAAGCATGCACTCGTTCAACTGTTATAGGCTCATCATTATAAGAGCCGACATGCAAACATTGAACACATAGACCTTCGTCATAAGTAAAGTATTCCACGTTGGAAAAATCCATTTTTTTCTTAGTTGCCGCTTGCTGGATAGCCCAGTCAAAATTTTCTTTACTTACGAAATCCGGCAGACGAAGGAGAGAGATAAATCGAAAATCGCTTTTACGTTCATAATCAACACCTTTAATACCTTCCTGCCACCAAAAACCTTCTAATGGTGGCACAACAAAATCAAAGTAGCCATTCATTCGGTAATCTGTATTTTTACTCATTTTGATAGTATAGGCAAGTGGGTAAAGTAAGTTAATGGCTTGCTTATACTCGCCACCTTCTTCATTAGGATTTCCTTTACCTCGAACTGCTAAAAAATTCATTTTGGGAATCTTAACAATCATCGGATTCGTCTTAGTTGGATAAAACTCCTTAAATTCTTTCTTAAAGTCAAAAACCATGGGCAACTTCCTCCTCTGATATTTATTTTTCTTTATATATTCTACTGCTAGAATATGATTTTGTCAAAAAAGTAAAAATAAGTAATCCATGTGCCAACCGAAAATGATTAACACTCAGACATTTCACAGATTATCTAATTCATAATTCCCCTAACGATCATAAATCAAGTTTTTCGAAATCCTTGACTGCTTTTTGATAAGAAAACCAGGTACATAACTTGAACATAACAATACCAATCAGCAATATCACAACCTGTGGTATGCTTAAATTTGCAGGATCATTTAGGCTTTCTAATCCAGGAATATGGTGTAATATCTCTCCCATGAATATTATGACAGTTGCTACTGCGCAGAATAGGATAAAAGGCTTCCCAATCTTATAAGCTGTTTTAAAAAAGCCTGCAAGAAAAACACTGTTAAAGGTTGCAAATACAAGCATTATATATCCAAGATAAGCCGCATTTGCATTCATCAATTGATTGGTAACATAAGGAGCAGCATCCCCCAATATTTTCATCCTAATAATCGTTAGCACTGCGCATAAGACAAATGCCACTAATTCGATGAGCAGTACAAATAGATACTTAGCTGTCACCACATCCTGTTTCCTGACCGGCAACATGACCGTGTAGGTAATATCATCGCATTCCCGAACCTGCTGGTAGGTATAAAATATACCTAGACAAATAAAAAAGGAACCTACAAGAATAGGATACCTTGGAATCATCGTCATAGCTGAAAAAGATATAAACCAATAACTCAAAGGATTTGCTGACAATCTCATTTCTTTATAGAGAAGTTTTCTCATCACAAATTCACCTCTTCTCTTTCGATATGCACCATAATGTCTTCCAGTGTTGGCGCACCACCTATTTCCCCTGTGAAATGGCGAATAAAGTCTTCTTTTCTCTCAGATAAAAGCAATTCACCATTTTTGATGTAAGTAATCGTATCTGCACATTTCTCCAAATCACTAGTAATATGAGTAGAAAACAAGATTGCCACACCTTTTTCAGCGAGTTTTCGGAAAATCTCATTCATCTCATCTCTAGATACTGGGTCAAGGCCGCTTGTTGGCTCATCTAAAATCAAAAGCCTAGCCTGATGAGAAAGAGCTAAAGTAAGGTAGAATTTTACTTTCATCCCCTCAGACAGTTCCATAATTTTCTTATTTTCATCAAGTTTAAATGCGTCAAGATAATGACGATACGATTCATCATCCCAGTTATCATAAAAAATACGAGTAATGGCGACAATATCCTTTAATTTTTTTCTTTTATAATAATTGGTTCCTCCCACTGCATAACCAATTCGTTGTTTGATTTCATCTTCATTATCCAGATAATCCATTCCAAGAATACGGACATTCCCTGCATCAGGGTGAACAAGATTGAGAATGGATTTAAGTGCTGTAGTCTTACCTGCTCCATTCCTGCCGATAAATCCCATAACTTCACTGGCCTTAATCTGAAAGCTAATCGATTTTAGTTCAAAAGACGAATATTTTTTTGTAATATCATTTACCTCTAAAACATACTTCATTTTATTCATCCTCCTTCTCTTCAAAAGCAATTTCCATCAAGTGAGCAAAGGCTCCCTTCGGCGGTATGGCAATTCCACGCTTTTCATCACCAAGAAGCAGAATCGTATCACCCGGTTTGATATTAAAAACATCGCGCGCCTGTTTTGGTATTACTATCTGACCTTTTTCTCCAACTGTAGCTGTCCAAGCATATTTACCTTTTGGTGCTTTCACAACCACCACCTCCTTTAAGTATGATTTGTATAACTAATTATACCACTTGTCCTAAATAATACAAGTGCAGACTACATCCAGTTGCCATCATAATAAAATGCTCGTAAAAATCTGTACCACTCATCCCAAAACTAAGAATGAAAAAATTTCATAAGCACATTGATGCCATGAATCAAAAACAGCATTATCCTTTCCTACAAGAGAGGACCACTCCTAAAATTAGGAAAGCGAAACTAAGATTTTTAAAAATATCTTATTGCAAACAAAAATATAATATGCTACAATACTTTTGACAAAACGTGTCGAAAGGTAGAGAATTGGCAAAAATAATTGATTTAAAGCAAGAAAATATTCACAAAATACGATCCTGTTTTTATCAAGGAGGAACATGGACCAAGAATCAGTTGTCCAGTCAAACAGGAATTTCTCTGGCGGGAACTACCAATATCTTACAAATATTAGAGAATAGTGAAGAAATTGAATTTGTAGGGAATGCCTGTTCAACTGGTGGCAGAAAGTCAAAATTGTATCAATTAAGAGAAGATCATATCCATATTGGAACTATTATTCTTAGTCACATCTTTTCTCAATACAGAATACGTGCAAACTCATTTAATCTGGGAGGCCATTCAGTTTATGAACAAATTTTAGTAAGTCCCACAGGGACATTAGATGAAATTCGCAATGTAGTAAAAAAACTAATTACCAGTGATCCACTGATTCAGGTATTAGTACTTAGTTTTCCTGGTATTATTGGAGAACAAGGAGAAATTATCTATTCTGATTTTGAACAGATCAATCAAAAAAATCTTCTAACGTCACTTTCATCCCTTACAACGATACCCATTGTTTTAGAGAATGATGTTAATGTTGCTTCTCTTGGTTATTGTAGTATTCACCCAGAATTTAGAACATTGGCCCTTCTCTATCAGCCAGATACAGATTTTGCCGGTTCTGGTATTATTATCAATAAAAGATTGCATCGTGGAAGAAATGGTTTTGCAGGGGAAGTTGGCTATCTCATGAATGGATATAAACCTGCAGATCGCCAATCACGTTCAAATGACTTCACATTTCTTTTGTTAAATCAGATAACAGCATTAACATCAGTCATTGCTCCGGATGCTATTGCATATTATTGTCCATCTTTACAAGAAAATATAAAAATTTCTGACACCTGTCTTCCTAAAGAATTCCACCCAATCCTTGAAAGATTGACTGAGATAGACCCATTCATACTGAACGGAGTTCAATCAATTGGAAAAAACAAGATTCTAGAAATCAAAAGAAGAGCAATCTAACAAGGAGAACTAAATGATTTCGTTGTTGTTAGCGGTTATCTACCTGGCTTTTATTAGTTTAGGTTTACCTGATGCTATTTTAGGAAGCGCTTGGCCAAATATGTATCGTAGCTTAAATTCAACTATTACCGGGGCAGGTTCCATCTTTCTGATTATTTCTGTTTGTACAATAATTTCTTCTTTAAATGCAGATAGAGTAATTCATAAATTTTCTACAGCTAGAGTGACAGCAGTTTCGGTAGGGCTAACTGCTTTATCCTTATTCGGTTTTTCTTTTTGTCAAGAATATTGGCAGCTGTGCCTATGGGCTATCCCCTATGGTCTTGGTGCAGGAGCAGTTGATAGCGCACTGAATAACTATGTAGCATTGCATTTTTCTTCTAAGCATCTATCTTGGCTTCATTGTATGTGGGGGATAGGGGCTTCTATCGGTCCTTATATCATGGGAATGATTTTGTCAAGTGGTTACGACTGGCCTGTCGGTTACAGAATAATTGGAATCATACAGGTTATATTAACAACTATTATATTTATTTCTTTACCCCTATGGACTGCAAAAGAACAAGGGATGAAGTTAGAATATAATAGAGATATTCTTTCAATTTCCCAAGCCTTAAAACTTCAAGGCGCCCCTCAAATTTTGCTTTGTTTTTTTGGATACTGTGCTCTTGAACAGACGACCGGACTTTGGGTAGCTAGTTGGTTGAATGTGGTCAAAGATATTCCGGCAGAAACGGCAACATCCTTCGCTTCAATATTTTACATAGGAATCACTGGTGGTAGAGCAATCTCTGGTTTTATTGCAGAAAAACTTGAAGATAAAAATATGATTCGCTTAGGGTTCATTGTAATCTTCATAGGTCTGATTCTCCTTACCTTTAGCTTTCATTATACAATTGCCTTAATAGGACTTGCTACTATCGGCCTTGGTTGTGCACCGATTTATCCAAGCATTATCCATTCTACTCCAGAGCGTTTTGGAAGGGAAAATAGTCAGAGTTTAATCGGCATTCAGATGGCTTCTGCCTATATCGGTTCCGCCTTTATGCCGAAACTTTTTGGAATCCTAAGTGATGTCACCAATATTTCAGTTTATCCGTTCTATCTTTTGTTCTTTCTATTCCTGATGTTTGTCATGCATGAGTGGGCTGAAAATAATTAATAGTGTAGAAAAATATTGATAAGAACTTTTTAACAGTCAATTAGCTTATGAATCGGTGGAAAATAGGTATTTCACCTAGAAAAAGTGGTTTTGGCTATACTATGTCAATAATTAGTGGAAAATATAAATGGAACATTCAATTATCAATAGATCTTGGAATAAGGAAATCTCCAGAAGAATATACAATCCACGAATTATATAAAGAGAGTAAACATTAGTTGAATCACATCAAAACTTAGTTTTTCAATCTCCTATATTTAATTCTTCTAGTCCGTCGTTATTAAAAAAATGGATAGACGCTATATTAATTTGTAGTTGGTTCTTTGGTAAAAATGGAGGAGATAAATTAGAAGATAGAAAAATCGCATTGATGGTATCTGCTATTATCTAGGAAAAGGATTATCAATCTGACGGGAAATACCACTATACTCTTGAACAAGTACTGGTTCCCTTTAAGATTTTATTGTCGTGGACATTGTCGTGATTTCTTTGCTTTTTATAGCTCAAAGAAGACACTCGATAGAACATATTTTCTACAAAGGGAAAAATTGAAAAAAGCGCTTCGGATGTATTAACTTCACTCTTTATTCCATTTTATCTTATCATTTGATATTTTATCAAAGATAGCTATAACTTAACAAGAAAGGATAACACAATGACAATCTCTATTGAACACGTAGGTGTTTGGGTAAATGACTTAGAAAAAATGAAATCTTTTTATGAGAAATACTTTAATGCTGTTGCAACGAAAAAATATTATAATCCTAAAACGGAATTCTCATCTTACTTTTTAAATTTTGAAAATGGTGCACGTTTAGAACTTTGTCATCGCCCAGATATTGTAGAAAAGAATAAAAATGGTTTTGGATTTTACCATTTAGCTATTGCTGTAGGAGACAAAGTGGATGTTGATACATTTGCAAAACGCTTTGAAGAAGATGGTTTTTCTATTCAATCCGGTCCAAGAACAACTGGTGACGGGTACTATGAAGCAGTTGTATCTGATCCCGAAGGTAATTTATTAGAATTAACAACACATTTAAAATCGTAAAATAAAAAGGAGAAAAGTAATGATTCAAGAACTTTACAAAGAATTCTCTCAACTGGAACAAGTAGAAGCTATAGCTCTTGGTGGTTCTCGTGCAGGACAAGCCTACGATCAAAATTCTGACTATGACGTTTATGTCTATCTCAACTCTCCTATTGATGAGGCGACTCGCCTAAAAATTTTGAGTAAATACTGCTCCTATATGGAAATTGGAAACCAGTTTTGGGAATTAGAGGACGACTGTGTACTAAACAACGGTATCCAACTCGAGTTGATTTATCGTTCGCTGGAGTCGTTTGAACAAGAACTAAACTCAATTGTTTTTCAGCATCAAGCCCAAAACGCTTATACAACCTGTATGTGGCACAATCTACTCCACAGCAAGATCCTATACGATCCGAATGGACACTATGCTTCGCTCCAAAAAACCTACCAGATTCCCTATCCACAGGAACTCAAAAAGCATATCATTGAAAGGCAACTCCTTTTGCTAGAACAAGCCATGCCTGCCTTCTCTCACCAAATAGAAAAAGCGATCAAACGCCAAGATCTTCTTAGTATGAATCATCGTACGAGTGAATTTTTTGCTTCCTACTTTGACTTGTTATTTGCGCTCAATGAGCAAACCCATCCTGGTGAAAAACGAATGTTGGAGTACGCAAAGGCCCATTGTACTCTCCTCCCTAAGCAATTTGAAGAAACTATTCGCAAGTATTTCCAACTACTCTACCAACCACAACAAGGAGAACAAGCGGTCGTAACCTTGCAAACTATCCTGAAGGAACTAAAAGCCATTTTGCCATAGACCAAAAAGAAAATGTGAACCTCTGTTGCTGTTCACATTTTTATTTGTCGTTGACTGTAAAATTCTAGTCTACTCATATTCAGTTGCCTATTTTTGACTCTCTCTGAAAATCTGCAACTAGGTTAGAAATTGTTCAATTGATTGACGAGCAATCATGAAGTCGTTCCAAAAACCGCACTCACAATCACTTACCCTGCTCTTTCATTACTAGTGACAATTTTTCCCTTAGGGTTACTACAAGATTTTTTAGAGATTCTAACAAGAATTACAATATGAATTTTACATATTACCATAGAACACCTCTATAAGAGAAAATCAGAGCTAAAATTAATAAAGTATAGAAGGCGATAAAAAGCCATCTCATCTTCACACATAGAGCAATATATTCTCTAATAAAGGCCGATGGGATATAGTAGGCGGCTGTACGGCAACCAAGACCATCTCCCTTCATCCCAATACGGCGAGCATAGGTACTGGTACGAAAAACATGGTAATCATTGGTCACAAAGAGAAAACGTGGACTGGTCACCAGCTTCTCTCCTATTTCTTTTGAGAAGAGAAGATTCTCATAAGTCGTCGTTGAGTCTTCCTCTAGGAGAATCGCTTCTCTCGGAACATCCGTCTCTTCCAGCAAATAATTACAAATTGCCTGAGCTTCGGAAATCTTCTCATCCCCACCTCGACCACCACTTGCGATGATTTTAACATTGGGATTGAGAGACTGGTGATAAGCT
The DNA here is from genome assembly GCA_905221265.1 of bacterium. Lineage (GTDB taxonomy): Bacteria > Bacillota > Bacilli > Lactobacillales > Streptococcaceae > Streptococcus. The sequence goes on from CAJNCQ010000004.1 coordinate 146,396, forward strand.
TCTACTGCCTTGTCAATACGGTTCTTAAGTAAGGGAGTTACTTTTTCTCCATTCAACAAGCCTGCTCCGTGAATGATGATAAAATCATAATGTTTTTTCTTAGGAATAAAAAGATACAGAATAGAATAAAGTAGAAATCCTGCAAAGGCAAAGCCAAAAATCAAATACGAATAAATCAAAAAGAAAAAGATAATATTCACTAGATGATTGGTGTAGAACAAACCATTGGTATCGCTCATTCGGATCGCCATGATCACAAAAAAGAACAGAATCATACACCCTAGTCCCAGAGACAAATAATTTGCCTTGGATTTCCCTTCTTTCTTCAATAGCACAAATCCATTATAAATCAGGAAAAAGCCACTTAGAAAAACTAAAAGAGGCAGCAGAAGAAAAATCCCTGCAAAGAAAATCATGTGCACTTCTTCTTGCCCAGCTTCGTAAAAAAGATTGGCAATAGACAGGTAAGAAAAGAGCAGAGATAAAAGCAAGAGAGCTGGATTCCAGAGACTGCGATTGTCCCTAAAAAATGAAATCAGAAAAAGTAGGACGAAAAATCCTGTAATAAAGTACATAGTCTTCTCCTTTGATGACAACATTGTACCATAATTATGGTAATAGAAAAAGAGGACTCTAGCCCTCTTACTTTGTCATTTTATCCTGAGCATCTGCCACAACCTGAGCCAGACTCGTCTGACGAAGCTGGTTTTCCATCGCTTCTTGGATATCTAGCAATTTTTGATCTAAAACTTCATGAATATTAGCCCCTACTGGACAGTTAGGATTGGGATTGTCATGGAAACTAAAGAGCTTACCAGATTTTCCTAAACATTCGACTGCCTGATAAACATCAAAAAGGCTAATATCTTGGAGGTCTTTGATAATTTCGGTACCACCCGTCCCACGAGCAACTGAAATCAATCCTGCTTTTTTGAGTTGCGACAAAGTCTTACGGATAATGACTGGATTAACTCCAACGCTAGCTGCGAGAAAATCACTGGTCACCTTGCTTTCCCGGCCCTTGATAGCAATGATAATTAGCATATGGGTCGCAATGGTAAATCGACTTGAAATTTGCATTTTGTTCCCCTTTCACCTGAGATTCTCATCATCTCTCTTCTCATACTCATTATACCCCTTTTTGATGTCATGTCAATCATTACTACCATCTAACCATGCATCCAACTCAATATCATGCCCCTGTTCTTGGGCAATCTCATACAGAAGTTCCTGGTTATGAGTGTGGTGAATCCCATTTACCAAACTTTCATAGTAGATCTGGAAATAGGGAAGCTTTAAATCTTTGGCTAACTGCAATTCGGCTTCTACATCATAATCCACTCGACGAAAATCAGTATCAGACAAACCTGTCTCATCAAACTCTAAGATCATATACTGGGCACGCAGGTCCTTACGCAACTGCGCATCTAAAAAGAAGGGTTGCCCAATCGATCCTGGATTAAGAATCAACTGTCCGTCACTTCCGTAACGAAGCAACTGTTGGTGGATATGGCCATATACTGCGATGGAGGCGTGTGGATTCGTCACCAATCTATCAAAATCTTCTTGTTTGCCCGTGTGAATCAACTCTCTACCCCAGTTTTTATCAGGAAGATGATGAGTGATTCCTACCGTCAAATCACCGAACCGACGATGAACTTGCATGGGTTGATTGTGGAGGTCTTCGATTTCTTCAGGGCTAATCTCTTCTAAGATATACTGGCATTGGCGTAGGAGATAGCGATGACTCGCTTTTGTTAGATCTAGCTTGCGATACAGGCCTCGCCAGAGACTATCCTCCCAATTACCCAGAACTCTTACTGTGATGGGCAAATCAGCCAAGAGGTTCAAAATCCTTCTACGTCCTGTTCCCGGCATAAGAACATCTCCCAAAAGCCAGTACTCATCCACCTTTGCTGCTCTTGCATCAGCCAGTACAGCTTCCAAGGCGCTTGTATTCCCATGTATGTCTGAAAGAACTGCTATTTTCGTCATTCTTTCTCCTCATTTCCTCTTACTTCTTCTGTTAGTATTATAGCAGAAAACACTGCAAAAAATCACTATCACTGATCACTGGATTCAATTGTAAGAGCTTCCAAATCGTGCTATAATATAGGTAGAGAGTTCCCCTTCATTTAGGATTATGTGGTCTTCAACATCTCTCAATTTTTGTAGATTGGAGGATTATTGCCATGCGGAAATATCTTAAGTATATTCCATACTACCTTGTCATATTCTTCTTTTACTGGCCCCTCTATGAATTGCTTTTACTGCTGATATCTGATCCTTATACGCTGAAAGGGCTTTACATTTACAACATCATCCTCTTTTCACCTTTGGCAACTTTCATCGTGTCCCTTCTTTATAGCTACCATTTCCAATTCTCACTGTGGTGGCTGCTCGGTATTGCTCTTCTCTATTGCTTTACCATCATCACTTTCAATGAATTCATTCTCGTTTATTTCCTAGCTTATGAACTCTTTGTCCTACTTGGTATGGCTTCAGGTTCAGGTATCAAATACATGCTCCAGCACGGAAAAAATAAAAAAATTTCACAAAATCCTTGAAAATTCTCGCAATCATGCTATAATAATGCATAGAGACAAGTCACTTAGTCCCTTTCTACTAGAGAGTGCGTGGTTGCTGGAAACGCATAGAGAGTCTAAACTGATACTACTCTACTGACTTTTATGAAAACATAAAACGGTGGTTACGTTAGAGCCAATCAGAGGTGTAGGTCTTTTTGACTTGCATAAATGAAGGTGGAACCACGTTGCGACGTCCTTTCGAGGATGTCGCTTTTTGATTTGTCAGAAGGAGGAAGAATGATGTTTTATATGATTGGCGGATCGCCTTGTAGTGGAAAATCAACAATTGCCTCACTTCTTGCTAGACAGTATCAACTACTTCATATCAAATTGGATGATTTGGTAGACGAGATGATGAGTCAAGCAAGTGCAGACTCACAGCCGATTTGCCTTCTTAGACAGGACAGAAATCCAGAACAAATCTGGATGAGAAGTCCAGAAGAGATGGCAGATGAAGAATGGCGCTTTTATGAAGAGATTTTTCCTTATGTGAAATCTTACTTAATAAAAAATCAAGATAGACCTCTCTTGGTGGAGGGGGCAGGACTTTTGCCTCACTTGGTAAAGGAGCTTGAATGCCCAGCATCTTCCTATCTATGCTTGACTCCGACAGCTGATTTTCAGAAAAAGCACTATAAACAGAGAGAATGGGTTCCTTATGTCTTAGAGGGAACTACCAATCCTGAGCAAGCTTTTGAAAACTGGATGCAACGAGACATTCTTTTTGCCCAAATGGTTCGTAAGGAAGCGATGAAATTAGGCTATCCTAGCCTCGTAACAGATGGCAGTCAATCAGAAAATCAGACTGTGGAAGAAGTTGCTCGACTCTTAAAATTGTCCAACAAAAATAGAATAAATATTAAAGGAGAAAACCATGATTAAGATTACTTTCCCAGATGGCGCTGTTCGTGAATTCGAATCTGGCGTGACAACTTTTGAAATTGCCCAATCTATCAGCAATTCCCTAGCTAAAAAAGCCTTGGCTGGTAAATTCAACGGCAAACTCATCGACACGACTCGTGCTATTACTGAAGATGGAAGCATCGAAATCGTGACACCTGATCACGAAGACGCCCTTCCAATCTTGCGTCACTCAGCTGCCCACTTGTTCGCCCAAGCAGCTCGTCGCCTTTTCCCAGACATTCACTTGGGAGTTGGTCCAGCTATTGAAGATGGCTTCTACTACGATACGGACAATGAAGCTGGTCAAATCTCCAACGAAGACCTTCCTCGTATCGAAGAAGAAATGCAAAAAATCGTCAAAGAAAACTTCCCATCTATTCGTGAGGAAGTCACTAAAGACGAAGCACGTGAAATCTTCAAGAACGACCCTTACAAGTTGGAATTGATCGAAGAACACTCAGAAGACGAAGGTGGGTTGACTATCTACCGTCAGGGTGAATATGTAGACCTCTGCCGTGGACCTCACGTTCCATCAACAGGCCGTATCCAAGTCTTCCACCTTCTTCATGTAGCAGGTGCTTACTGGCGTGGAAATAGCGACAATGCCATGATGCAACGGATCTACGGTACAGCTTGGTTTGACAAGAAAGACTTGAAAAACTACCTTCAAATGCGTGAAGAAGCTAAAGAACGTGACCACCGTAAACTTGGTAAAGAGCTTGACCTCTTCATGATTTCACAAGAAGTTGGTCAAGGTCTACCATTCTGGTTGCCAAATGGTGCGACTATCCGTCGTGAATTGGAACGCTACATTGTCGACAAGGAGTTGGCTTCTGGCTACCAACACGTCTACACTCCACCACTTGCTTCTGTTGAACTTTACAAGACTTCTGGTCACTGGGATCATTACCAAGAAGACATGTTCCCAACCATGGATATGGGTGACGGTGAAGAATTTGTCCTTCGCCCAATGAACTGCCCACACCACATCCAAGTCTACAAACACCATGTTCACTCATACCGTGAATTACCAATCCGTATCGCTGAAATCGGTATGATGCACCGCTACGAAAAATCTGGTGCCCTTACTGGTCTTCAACGTGTGCGTGAAATGTCTCTCAACGACGGTCACCTCTTTGTTACTCCTGAACAAATCCAAGAAGAATTCCAACGTGCCCTTCAGTTGATTATCGATGTTTATGAAGACTTCAACTTGACTGAGTACCGCTTCCGTCTCTCTCTTCGTGACCCTCAAGATACTCACAAGTACTTTGACAACGATGAAATGTGGGAAAATGCCCAAACCATGCTTCGTGCAGCACTTGATGAAATGGGCGTAGACTACTTTGAAGCTGAAGGTGAAGCAGCCTTCTATGGTCCGAAACTCGATATCCAAGTGAAGACTGCCCTTGGAAAAGAAGAAACCCTTTCTACTATCCAGCTTGACTTCTTGCTTCCAGAACGCTTCGACCTTAAATACATTGGGGCTGACGGAGAAGAACACCGTCCAGTTATGATCCACCGTGGGGTTATTTCAACCATGGAACGCTTCACAGCTATCTTGATTGAGAACTACAAGGGTGCCTTCCCAACATGGCTTGCACCACATCAAGTAACTCTCATCCCAGTTTCTAACGAAAAACACGTGGACTACGCATGGGAAGTGGCTAAGAAACTCCGTGACCGTGGTGTCCGTGCAGACGTAGATGAGCGTAATGAAAAAATGCAATTCAAGATTCGTGCTTCACAAACCAGCAAGATTCCTTACCAATTGATCGTTGGGGACAAGGAAATGGAAGACGGAACTGTTAACGTTCGTCGCTACGGTCAAAAAGAAACACAAACTGTCTCAGTTGATGACTTTGTCCAAGCTATCCTTGCTGATATTGCTAACAAATCACGTGTTGAAAAATAAAAACCTAGCACAAAAGCCTCCAATTGGAGGCTTTTTCTCATTTATTTTTACTCAATAACGAGCTTCACTTCAGCAAATTTGATACGTACGGTCGTTCCTGCCCCAACCTCAGACTCGATGCGAATCTTATGGCCCAGTTCTTCAGAAATTTTCTTGGATAGATAGAGCCCAAGTCCAGATGATTGTTGGGTCAAACGGCCATTGTAGCCTGAAAAGCCACGTTCAAAAACTCGAAGCACATCGCTGTTTTTAATCCCAATCCCCGTATCCTTGATACAGAGTTCCTGACCTTCCATATAAATCTCTAGCCCACCTTCCTTGGTGTATTTGAGACTGTTTGAGAGGATTTGTTCAATGACGACCAACAGCCACTTCTTATCGGTCACGATGATTTTGTCAAGGTCATGGAGATTCAGCGTCAGTCCTTTTTGGATAAAGAAAAGGGCATACTTGCGAACCACTTCCTTCACCAGATCCTCCACTTGAACCTTTTCAAACACCAAGTCATCGTGGAAGCTCTCTAAACGAAGATACTGCAACACTAGATTGGTATAGGAGTCAATCTTAAAGATTTCCTGTTCCAGTTGCTGCTTGACCTCACGATCAGAAACTTCTGCTACCAAGAGACGACTCGCTGCAATGGGGGTCTTGATTTGGTGAACCCACAAGGTGTAGTAGTCAAGCAAATCCGTCAGCTTGCTCTGCGCTTCAGACTTCTTTTGATACAATTCAGACTCACGCTCTTCGAGCTTTTCTGCTAGCGCACATTCCAGAGGAGACTTGGGGTCTCTCTCAGCATAGAGTACTTCCTGACGATAAACCTGAGCTTCTGCAAATATATCCCAAGTCAAAAATAAGAAGGTCAAAAAGCCACTGAGCAGAAAGAAATAAAGAAAATAAGTTCCTAGACTAGCAAATAAAAACTGAAAGAGAAGGACGAGAAAGCCTAATGAAAAAATATAGACAAAGATGCGACTGCGAGAACGCAGATAGGCTAGAAAAAATGATTTCCAATCAAGCATGTTTCAGTCCGTATCCTATCCCTTTCTTAGTTTCGATAAAACCTACCAGGCCTTGTTCCTCCAGCTTTTTGCGCAAGCGAGCAACATTGACGGACAAGGTATTGTCATCGATGAAAAAATCGCTATTCCAGAGCTCTCGCATCAGGTCATCACGCGCCACGATATTGCCTGCATGTTCAAACAAGACCCGTAAAATTTGAAATTCATTCTTAGTCAAACTCAGGATTTCCCCCTGATAGTGCAGGTCCATAGACTTGGTATTGAGGATCACACCCGCATACTCCAGCAGACTTTCATCTCGCCCAAATTCATAAGAACGGCGCAACAGACCCTGAACCTTGGCAAGGAGCACCTGCTGGTCAAAAGGCTTGGTCACAAAGTCATCCGCTCCCATATTGATCGCCATGACGATATCCATAGCCTGATCTCTCGAAGACAGAAACATGATGGGCACCTTGGAAATCTTGCGAATCTCCTGGCACCAGTGGTAACCATTAAAAAGAGGCAGACCAATATCCATGAGGACCAAATGAGGTTCTGACTGAACAAAAAGACTCAATACTTCCATAAAATCTTCTACTAAAACGACCTCAAAGCCCCACTCAGAGAGCAGTTTCCCCACTTGTTGTCGAATGACTTGGTCATCTTCTACTAATAAAATCTTGTGCATGCGCTCCTCCTTTGCTATTACTCAAAGCATCAAAACCCTTCATATCAAATCTACGGATCAGTGTCTCATACTGTTTAGCAGCCTATTTCCCAAATCCAGATCAGTAAACAGATGCTATATAGAGAACATTCCCACTGATATCATACCTTATTTTTAAGTATAGTTCCAGCCTTATCCTATATTTTCCTTTTTGTGTTCATTTGGTTAGCGTTTCTTTAACTTATTTAATAGATCTAGCCTTCTTATTGACAATCTAGCCATGATTTGTTAGAATATGAATGAACAAATCTGTTTATTCATTCATAAAACAAAGGAGGCTAAATCAGATTGGACAAAAAACAAGCTTTAAAGACAGCGGCCTATGAAGTTTTTTCGAAAAAAGGTTACAAGGCAACAGGAATTTCAGAAATTGCTAGGCAAGCTGGTGTTGCAGTTGGTTCTTTTTATAACTATTACGAGAGTAAAGAAGCCATTTTTCTAGACATCTATATAGATGAAAACAATCGTGTTCGCCAAGCTATGATCGAAGAACTGGATTGGGAAATTGACATGACTGACCTCATTGGTCAACTCTTTGCTCAGTCCAGAACTCTCGTTTCTTCCAATAAAATCCTTGCAGAATGGTACAATCCTGCCATAGCAGATGAGTTGCACAGCTACTATTCCTCGGAAGAAGGCAAAGTCGCAAATCCATTTCATCAGTTTCTAGTTAAAACTTTTACAAATCGTATGCAGGCTGAAGGGTATTCGCCAGAAAAGATTCAAGATATTTTACAGGTTTATAATCTATTTTACTATATGGATATGCATATCACGGAAAAAGATTTTCCAGATATTGGCAAGACCGTCGAAATACTTGCAACCAACTTCATAAAAGGAGTTCTAAAATAAAGAAGATGGATTTCTTTATTTTTTGAAAAAATATGAATGAATTTACTTTTAGTTCATTCAATATTAAAGAATAGGAGTCATAAAAAAATGAAAAGAGGTAAAAAAATGTTTATTATCATTCTATCTACACTTGGAGTCCTAAGCCTTATAACTTGGGGCACCATCGCTTATCTTGGACGAAGCCAGACATTATCAATAAAATCCATCGAAAATCCCAGCGGAGATCTATATTTAATTCACATCACAAAACCAAGTTATCAAAACTGGAAAGCTGGGGCTTATGCCAAGTTTACACTCCCTGATACGTCGTCTACTACTAAAAAAAATGAAGATAAAGGGAATCAATCCAGTCGATGGCTAACCATTGCCTCCACACCTGATGAAGATGAAATCCTCATTTTAACGCATAATAGTGGTAGCCACTTTAAGGAAACCTTGACACATTTACCGGCTGGCAGTGAGATTGAGATGAGTTGGCTGGATTCCTCTTTAACCGTTAAAGATACGAATCAGCCACTAGTTTGCTTTGCATCTGATGTTGGAATTTCTGCTCTACGCCCCCTTATCAAAGAATGGACTGGTAAATGTCCGATTATTCTCAACCATTTTGACAAAGGAGTGACTATTTTCGATAATGAGATGAAGGAACTGTCTCAAAAGACATCGAATTTTACTTATAAAACAAGCAATGAACTTTCTCAAAGTCAAGAATTTTTAAAACGTGCTATTGATGAATACGGCAATCAAGCCAGCTATCTCATCACAGGTCAGCCTGATGATGTAAATGAGATGAAGAATTTTTTAAAGGAAAATGGAGTCGATAGCAAAAACATTCAAGCAAGCTCGTTTAGAGGTTTGAAATAGGAGCAATCTATCTTCTATGTATTTCAATCAAATCCTACTAGGTCATTCGAACAAGCCTACTAGCTAATTCTAGGTAAATGTGATAGGATAAACATAGAGAAAGGAGCTTTTTTGGCTAATATTTTTGACTACTTAAATGATGTAGCATACGATTCCTTTTATGACCTCCCCGTGAATGAGTTAGATGTTCTTGCCCTTACTGAATTAACCTACCTTGCTTTTGATGATGTAGTTGCCCAAGAACCAAATCGCCTCATAGATCTAGCATCTCAAGTCCCTAGAGACACGACGATGTTGACCAATAAAAACCGCCTCCAGTTATTGGATCAACTCGCTCAACACAAACGTTTTAAAAATTGCAAGCTCTCAGACTTTATCAATGATATTGACCCTGAATTGCAAAAACAGTTTGCGGCTATGACTTATCGTATCAGTCTTGATACTTATCTGCTTGTTTTTCGTGGAACTGATGACAGTATCATTGGTTGGAAAGAAGATTTCCATATGACCTATATGAAAGAAATTCCAGCTCAAAAACATGCCCTCCAGTATTTACAGGACTTTTTTGCCCAACACCCCAACCAAAAGGTCATCCTAGCAGGACACTCCAAAGGGGGCAATCTAGCCGTCTATGCTGCCAGTCACCTTGATCCACTTTTACAGAAAAACATTGTCGCCGTCTATACTTTTGATGCTCCTGGACTACACAAGGAACTGACTGAAACACCAGGCTATCAAAACATGATGGAAAGAACGAAAGTGTTTGTCCCACAAGGTTCTATCATCGGGATGATGCTGGAAATTCCTGATAAAAAAATCGTCGTTCGAAGCACTGCCCTAGGTGGTCTTGCCCAGCACGACACCTTTAGTTGGCAGGTTGAAGACAAACACTTTGTCCAACTGGATGAGACAAATAGTGACAGCCAGCAAGTCGATACAACTTTTAAGGAATGGGTTGAAACAGTTCCTGATGAAGAATTGCAACTCTACTTCGACCTCTTTTTTGGAATCATTCTTGATGCAGGTATCTCCTCTATCAACGATCTTTCTTCCTTCAAGGTCATTGAACACATTCACCATCTCTTTGTCCAAGCTCAATCCCTCACTCCTGAAGAAAGAGAAACCATGGGACGCTTAACCCAACTCTTGATTGACACCCGCTACCAAGCTTGGAAAAATCGTTAAGGTAGAAAAAGACTTTCTGATACCCTAAGACTTCTCTTATGTGTTATACTGATATCAGTACATTCTTTGAGAGAGGAAATCCTATGAAAATCCATAAAACTGTCAATCCTGTTGCCTATGAAAATACCTACTACATAGAGGGAGACCAACACCTGATTGTGGTTGACCCAGGTAGCCATTGGGAAGCCATTCGCAAGACTATCGAAAAAATCAACAAACCCGTCTGTGCGATTCTGCTGACCCACACCCATTACGACCATATTATGAGTCTGGACTTGGTGCGTGAGACTTTTGGAAATCCTCCAGTTTATGTAGCGGAAAGCGAAGCCAGCTGGCTCTATACCCCCGTTGATAATCTTTCTGGCCTCCCTCGTCACGATGATATGACAGATGTGGTCGCAAAACCTGCAGAACACACCTTTGTCTTTCATGAGGAATACCAGCTTGAGGAATTCCGTTTTACTGCCCTACCAACCCCAGGCCACTCTATCGGTGGTGTTTCACTCGTCTTTCCTGATGCCCATCTAGTCTTGACTGGAGATGCTCTTTTCCGCGAAACCATCGGACGGACTGACCTCCCTACAGGTAGTATGGAACAACTTCTCCATAGCATTCAGACGCAACTCTTCACTCTTCCTAACTACGATGTCTATCCTGGACACGGGCCAGCTACGACCATCGCTCACGAAAAGACCTTCAATCCCTTTTTCTAGCAAGCAAAAAACCAAGGATGCTATCCTTGGTTTTAGTCTTACCAAATAATCACACGATCCTCTGGTGCGCGCCACATACCGTCGCCTTCTTTGACATCATAAGTTGTAAAGAAGTCATCGAAGTTTGGTACTTGGATGTTGACACGGAGTTTGGCTGGCGCGTGCACGTCGACACTAGCCATGAGTTTCATCAACTCTGGACGACCTTTCATGCGCCAAATGCGAGCAAAGTTGTGGAAGAATTCTTCAGCTGAGAAGTCTGCCTCTCTCTTGGCAGCTTCAAGGGCTGCTGCAATTCCTCCCAAGTCGGCAACATTTTCTGATACAGTTAGTTTTCCGTTGATAGTTGCGCCGTAAGATTCTTGTCCATCAAACTGGTCGATAACTTTCTGCGTTTTTTCTTTAAAGGCAGTATAGTCGCTTTCTGTCCACCAATCCTTGAGGCTACCATTTTCATCAAAGGAAGCACCATTTGTGTCAAAGGCATGAGAGATTTCATGGGCAATAACAGCACCAATCCCACCGTAGTTAGCTGAAGACGATTGATGCAAGTCATAGAATGGGGCCTGTAAAATAGCAGCTGGGAAGACAATCAAGTTCTTCTGAGGATTGTAGTAGGCATTGACCATATGAGCTGGCATACCCCACTCCTTGTAGTCAACCGGTTGGTTCCACTTGCTCCAGCTGTGCTTGATTTCCACACGCCCAAAGGCTAGGGCATTCTCAAAGAGACTAGCAGTTTCATCCACTACTTTGTCCTTGTAGCGTTCTGGCAATTCTTCTGGATAACCGATATAAGGCTTGATGACATTGAGTTTGACAATGGCCTTATCTCGCGTTTCAGGTGTGAGCCAGTCGTTCTTAGCCAAGCGTTCCTTATAAACGTCAATCATAGTCGCTACTTTTTTCTCTACGTCTGCCTTAGCTTCTGGGGAGAATTTTTCATGCGCATACCAGAGACCAAGAGCTTGTTTGAAAGGACCTTGGGCCAAGTGATAAGCTGCCTTGACCTTGTCCTGTGCTTCTGGCACACCTGAAAGGGCACGTCCGTAGGCACCTGACAGGACACGAATCTCGTCTGTGAGGTAGCTTGTTGAGAGATTGACCACACCCAAAATCAAGGTTGCTTTAAGTAGAGGCCACGCTTCTTCACTATAGAATTGCTCTGCTGCTTGCCAGAAACGTTCCTCGTCTACGATAACCTTATCTGGAGTCTGTCCAATCACTGCTTGGAAGAAATCATCCAAAGGGAGGGCAGGAGCAAATTTCTTGAAATCTTCATAAGCGTATGGATGGTAGAGTTTGGCATATTCTGAACTTTCTTCGTTAGAAAGCACCACAGCTGCAATGCGACGGTCCAATTCCAATCGTTTCTCTAGTAAGTCTGCGATTTCCTCATCTGAAAAATCATAGGCTTTGAGAAGATTCGTAGTACTTTCCTTCCAAAGAGTCAAGAGTTCCTCACGCTGAGGATGGTCTTCAACGTAGTAAGTCGTATCTGGCAAAATCGTCCCAGGTGCACTTGCCCAGAGAACATTGGTTCTGGCATCCATAAAGTCTGGTGATACACCAAATGGAAGGAAGTTTGGTTTACCAGCTAGTTCAAACTCTGCCAGTTTGCTGGTAAAATCTGCAAAGCTCTCCAGATCTTGGTATTCCTTGAGTAGAGGAAGGACAGGCTTGATCCCATCTGCTTCTCTCTTATCAAAATCACGTACCATGCGGTGGTACTTGACAAAATTTGAGAGGATAGCATCCTCTGGGACATCCTCACCTGCCAACCACTTGTCCGTAGTCGCTAGCATCAACTCTTCAATTTCCTCATCAAGGTCAATAAAACCACCTGTTCGTGATTTATCAGCTGGAATCACAGCTGTTTTTTCCCATTCGCCATTAATAGCGTCATAAAAATCATCTTGATAACGTGTCATCTTGTTCTCGCTTTCATATTTTCACTTATTCCTAGCTTAGCAAAAAAATCTAGGGAATGCAATCAAAAATAAATTTCTTGTATCTTTCATTTTATTGTTATTTTATTAAATTTTTTAAAAATTAACTTGACTTAATTTTTTTTTTAATGTATATTAAATACGGGAGGGAGGAATTTGTTATGATACGTATTGAACACCTCAGCGTCTCCTACAAAGAAACGCTGGCACTAAAGGATATCTCACTAGTGCTCCACGGACCAACTATTACCGGAATTATTGGTCCAAATGGTGCTGGAAAATCAACTTTATTAAAAGGTATGTTGGGAATTATCCCACATGAAGGTCAGGCCTTTCTCGACGACAAAGAAGTCAAGAAATCTTTAAATCGAGTTGCCTATGTCGAGCAAAAAATCCATATCGACTACAATTTCCCTATCAAGGTCAAGGAATGCGTCTCTCTGGGACTCTATCCATCCATCCCACTCTTTCACACCTTAAAGGCCAGTCACTGGAAAAAAGTGGCAGATGCACTTGAAATCGTTGGGCTCTCAGACTATGCTGATCGCCAAATCAGCCAGCTCTCAGGTGGTCAATTTCAACGTGTGTTGATTGCCCGTTGCTTAGTGCAGGAAGCTGACTACATCTTTCTAGATGAGCCTTTTGCCGGGATTGACTCGATCAGTGAAGAGATTATCATGAATACGCTGAGAGACCTTAAAAAAGCTGGTAAAACAGTTCTCATCGTCCATCATGACCTCAGTAAAGTCCCCCATTATTTCGACCAAGTTTTGCTTCTCAATCGAGAATTAATTGATCTTGGTTCGACTGAAGAAACCTTTACCAAGGCCAATCTCAAAAAGGCCTACGGTAGCAAACTCTTTTTCAATGGAGGTGACCTATGATAGCAGAATTTATCGATGGATTGCAAAATTTCCATTTCCTACAAAACGCCTTGATCACAGCTATTGTCATCGGAGTTGTTGCTGGAGCTGTGGGATGTTTTATCATCCTACGTGGTATGTCTCTCATGGGAGATGCCATCTCTCACGCAGTTTTGCCCGGCGTAGCCCTTTCCTTTATCCTGGGAATTGATTTCTTTATTGGAGCGATCATCTTTGGTTTGATGGCTTCCATCATCATTACCTACATCAAGGGAAACTCTATCATCAAGAGTGACACTGCCATTGGTATTACCTTTTCATCTTTCTTAGCCTTAGGTGTCATCTTGATTAGTGTTGCCAAGAGTTCGACAGACCTCTTCCATATCCTTTTTGGGAATATCCTCGCTGTCCAAGACATGGACATGTGGATTACCATTGGTGTGGGGGCATTGATTCTTTTGATTATAGGGATTTTCTTTAAACAACTATTGATTACATCCTTTGACGAGCTTCTGGCTAAGGCCATGGGAATGCCTGTCAATTTCTACCACTATCTGCTCATGGTGCTCTTGACCCTTGTGTCCGTCACCGCCATGCAAAGTGTTGGAACCATTCTTATCGTGGCCATGTTGATCACCCCAGCTGCGACGGCTTACCTTTATGCTAATAGCCTAAAGAGCATGATTTTTCTTTCATCAGGCCTAGGAGCTCTGGCTTCTGTTGTAGGACTCTTTATCGGCTATAGTTTCAATCTCGCAGCAGGATCCAGCATCGTGCTCACATCCGCCAGCTTCTTTCTAATCAGTTTCTTTATCTCTCCTAAGCAACGGTACTTGAAACTGAAAAACAAAAAAATCATTAAATAACGGGGAAACCCTTCTGGAGGAATCTAATGAAAAAATTAGGTACTTTGCTTGTTCTTTTTCTTTCTATCATTGGATTAGCTGCTTGTGCTAGCGGGAAAAAAGATACAGCATCTACAAACCAAAAACTAAAAGTTGTAGCGACTAACTCAATCATCGCTGATATTACCAAAAATATCGCTGGTGACAAGATCGATCTTCACAGTATCGTTCCTGTTGGTCAAGACCCACATGAGTACGAACCACTTCCTGAAGACGTTAAGAAAACTTCTCAAGCTGATTTGATTTTCTATAACGGAATCAATCTTGAAACTGGTGGCAATGCTTGGTTTACCAAATTGGTTGAAAATGCCAAGAAAACTGAAAACAAAGACTACTTTGCAGTTAGTGACGGCGTAGACATCATCTACCTTGAAGGTCAAAACGAAAAAGGCAAAGAAGACCCACACGCTTGGCTCAACCTTGAAAATGGGATGATTTATGCTAAAAATATCGCTAAACAGCTGATCGCTAAGGATCCTAGCAACAAGGAATTCTATGAAAAAAATCTCAAAGACTATACTGAAAAACTAGACAAACTGGACAAGGAAGCCAAAGAGAAATTTAACAATATCCCTGCTGAGAAGAAACTCATCGTAACCAGCGAAGGATGCTTCAAATACTTCTCTAAAGCCTACGGTGTCCCAAGTGCCTACATCTGGGAAATCAACACGGAAGAAGAAGGTACTCCTGAACAAATCAAGACCTTGGTTGAAAAACTTCGCCAAACAAAAGTTCCATCCCTCTTTGTTGAATCAAGTGTCGATGACCGTCCAATGAAGACTGTTTCACAAGACACAAATATCCCAATCTACGCACAAATCTTTACTGACTCAATCGCTGAAGAAGGCAAAGAAGGTGACAGCTACTACAACATGATGAAATACAACCTTGACAAGATTGCTGAAGGTTTGTCTAAGTAATCCACTAAAAAACGTCGTTCTCACATGAACGGGCGTTTTTTTGTTTTCATTTTCCAGTCAAATCATTGGAAAAATCTGACAATTCTCGGTAAAATAAAAGAAAAAAGAATGGAGTAGTTTCATGACCACTTTTCTCGGAAATCCTGTAACTTTTACAGGTAAACAACTGCAAGTCGGAGACAAGGCACTTGACTTTTCTCTTACGACAACCGATCTCTCTAAAAAAACGCTAGCTGACTTTGATGGAAAGAAAAAAGTCTTGAGTGTTGTCCCTTCTATCGATACTGGTATCTGCTCAACGCAAACACGTCGATTCAACCAAGAACTAGCCAACCTTGACAACACCGTCGTTCTTACAGTATCTATGGACCTACCTTTTGCCCAAGGACGCTGGTGTGGGGCTGAAGGCCTTGACAATGCCATCATGCTTTCAGACTACTTCGACCATTCTTTCGGACGCGATTATGCCCTCTTGATCAACGAATGGCATCTCCTTGCGCGTGCCGTCTTTGTTCTCGATGCTGACAATGTCATCCGTTATGTGGAATACGTTGACAATATCAACACGGAACCAGACTTTGAAGCTGCTATTGCCGCTGTTAAAGAACTGGACTAAAATCAAAGCCATTATGCCAGAAAGCTAGAGAAATCTAGCTTTTTTTGATATACTAGATGGAGAGAAAAGACAAGAGGAAACGAATGACGCCAAATAAAGAAGACTACCTAAAATGTATTTATGAAATCGGTACGGAAATGCAAAAAATCACCAATAAAGAAATTGCTGCCCGTATGCAGGTCTCTCCACCTGCCGTAACAGAGATGATCAAACGCATGAAAAGTGAAAATCTCATCCTCAAGGACAAGGAGAATGGCTATCTATTGACAGATATTGGGCTCAAACTAGTCTCCGAGCTCTATCGCAAACACCGTTTGATTGAAGTCTTTCTAGTTCACCATCTAGACTATACCAGCGATCAAATCCACGAAGAAGCTGAGGTCCTAGAGCACACTGTCTCTGACCTCTTTGTGGAGAGATTGGATAAACTGCTTGGCTTCCCTCAAACCTGTCCCCACGGTGGAACTATTCCTGCTAAAGGAGAACTCTTGGTTGAGATCAACAACCTACCTCTAGCAGATACCAAAGAGGCTGGGACCTATCTCCTGACTCGGGTTCACGATAGCTTTGATCTGCTCAAATACTTAGAAAAGCATGAAATTCATATCGGTGACCAAGTTCAGGTCAAGCAGTTTGATAATTTTTCCAATACCTTTACACTGGTCAACAAAGGTGAAGACCTCCAAGTTAGTATGGATATCGCCAAACAACTCTATGTCGAAAAAATCAACTAACCCCTTATTCCTGAAAGAAGTTCCTTTCAGGGATTTTTTATCATTTTGCTTGTAACTCCCATTCGTTTGGTGTAGAATGAAGCTAGATAAAAGAGGGAGGTCTTCCTATGAAAAAGCTCTTTAGAATCCATTTTGCAACCATTGCACTCAGCGATTTGCTACTATTAGCAATTTTTATCTCCAAAACCGATCCCTCTGTAAAGTGGATGCTACTCTCTGGCTTTATTTTCATCCTTGCTCAGGGACTACTGCTATTTCGCTTGGTTGTCCGACTCAAAAATCAATTCGCTGAGATTTATCCTCAGATTAACAAAAAAATTCGCCTCTACTACTTAGGGATTCTCTCAGTTGATCTTCTGTTATTGATCCTTTTAGTCTTCACCAGTTATCAGCGATTTTCCTCTCTTATGCCAATCATTACTTCTTGTCATTCTACTTTTTATTATATAATGGCTAGCCACATAAGAGAAAACTATCCAGACTTTTACGACAAACATATCTCTTTCTGGGAGTGTCTATAAACAAAAACCAAGCCAGCTGGGCTTGGTTTTCTTATCTATTTTTAGTATCAAGGATAATGGTGACTGGTCCGTCATTGACCAGCTCAACCTGCATATCTGCTCCAAAGATACCTGTCTGAACGGGCACTTCTTGCGCTAGCTTTTGATTGAAATGCTCATAAAAGGCGGCTGCCATATCTGGCTTGGCTGCACCTGTAAAGGCGGGACGATTGCCTTTCTTAGTGTCCGCAAAAAGGGTAAACTGAGAAATAGAAAGAATTTCCCCTTCAATATCCTTGACAGACAGATTCATCTTGCCTTCTGCATCAGAAAAAATTCGCATGTTGACGAGCTTTCGGACAGCATAGTCCAGATCTTCCTCTTGGTCCTCTGGTCCTACTCCGACCAACAATAAGAGCCCCTGATTGATTTTTCCCTGAACCTGACCTTCAATACTCACTTGAGCTTTCTTAACTCGTTGAATGATGATTTTCATAAAAATCCTTTCTAGATCTTAGCCATTGGTTCGTTTGACAGAGTAGACTTCTGGCACACTTTTAATCTTATCAACTACTGTCGTTAGAGTTGAGAGGTTTGAGATGCCAAAGGAGACATGGATATTGGCAAATTTCATATCCTTAGTTGGTTGGGCATTAACGGTTGAGATATTCTTGGTCGTGTTGGAAAGAACTTGTAGAACATCATTTAAGAGACCTGTACGGTTGAGGCCGTAGATATCAATGTGGGCAATATATTCCTTGCTTGAGAATTGATCTTCCCATTCCACATCAAGGAGACGTTGCTCGTAGTTTTCTTGGGCGCGAAGGTTCATACAGTCCACACGGTGAATGGCCACACCACGACCCTTGGTAATATAGCCAACAATGTCATCACCTGGCACTGGATTACAACACTTGGCAATCCGAACTAGGAGACCTGAGGCACCTTCGATTACCACACCGCCCTCATGCTTGACCTTGAGCTTCTCCTTATTCTCAACCTTAACTTCGCCACCTTTGACAAGCTCTTCTGCCTCAGCCCTAGCTTTGGCACGTTCCTCTTCACGGCGTTCCTTTTCAGTCAGACGGTTAAAGACGGTAGTAGCACTGATTTCTCCAAAACCAATAGCAGCAAAGAGGGAGTCTTCTGTCTTGTAGCTGGTCTTTTGAAGGACTTGGTCCATGTGCCGCTTGTCCATATACTTATTAGCCACATAGCCATTCTCTTGGAGCTGATTAATCAGCAGTTCGCGTCCCTTATTAACAGACAATTCCTTGTCTTGATTTTTAAAGAACTGACGAATCTTGTTACGTGCCTTGCTGGTCTTAACCATGTTGAGCCAGTCACGACTCGGGCCAAAAGAGTTGGGGTTGGTTACAATTTCGACCTGATCCCCAGTTTTGAGCTTAGTTGTCAGAGGAACCATACGGCCATTGACCTTAGCACCAGTTGCTTTTTCACCGACTTTGGTATGGATTTCATAGGCAAAGTCGATCGGACCTGAATCTTTTGGAAGGGAGCGAACCGCACCATCTGGGGTAAAGACGTAAATCTCCTCCGCCAGATACTCTTCCTTAACAGACTCGACAAATTCCTTGGCATCGTCAGCCTGGTCTTGTAATTCCATCATTTCCTTGATCCAGTTCATACCAATCGCAGACTCTTTGCTGTTGACCTGACCTTTGATTCCTTTCTTATAAGCCCAGTGAGCCGCAACCCCGTACTCAGCAACTTCGTGCATTTCTTTGGTACGAATCTGGAATTCAATCGGTCCTTTTGGTCCATAGACAGTCGTATGGATAGACTGGTAACCATTGGCCTTACGGTTTGCGATATAGTCTTTGAAACGGCCTGGCATAGGTTTCCAAAGTTCATGCACATAACCCAGCATGGCGTAAACATCACTCTGGGTATCTAAGATACAGCGAATGGCAATCAGGTCATAAATCTCCTCAAAGCGTTTCTTCTTATCCTGCATCTTGCGATAGATAGAGTAAATATGCTTGGGACGGCCATAGATTTTCCCTTTTAGATTGCGTTCGGAAGTGTATTCCTCTAACTTTGTCACGACTTCATCGACCAAAGCCTCACGCTCTCTGCGTTTTTCCTTCATCATGTGAGTGATTTTGTAAAACTCAGTTGGGTTGAGATATCGGAAGGACAAGTCTTCCAACTCCCACTTGACGCTGGAAATCCCCAGACGATGAGCAAGTGGAGCATAGATTTCCATGGTTTCTCTGGAAATGCGTTCCTGCTTGTCCTTTCGTAGGTGGTTGAGCGTTCTCATGTTATGCAAGCGGTCAGAAAGTTTGACCAAGATAACACGGATATCCTCAGACATGGCCATGAGCATCTTGCGGTGATTCTCCGCTAATTGCTCCTCGATTGATTTGTACTCAACCTTACCAAGCTTAGTCACTCCATCAACGATAATCCGAACATCATGACCAAACTCTTGCTCTAAATCATCCAGTGTTGCATCCGTATCTTCAACCACATCATGCAAAAAACCACAGGCAACTGTCACGGCATCTAGCTTGAGCTTAGCCAGAATCCCTGCCACCTGAATAGGATGGATAATATAGGGCTCACCTGATTGCCGAAACTGCCCACTATGACAATCAACCGCGTAAATCAAAGCTTTTTGTACAAAAGCAACGTCTTCCTTTGTTAAATATTCTCTCGTTAAAGCGACAACCTCATCGCCCGACAAATTCACTTCTTTCGGCATTTATTCTCTCCAATTCTTCCTACCATTTTATCACTTTTTTAAGAATATTAAAACTAGAAAAGCCTGTTTTCATGCCTAGCCTAAGCAATTAAAAGAAAAAACACTGCAAGAGAGAATCTGCAGTGCTTTGTTATTTTATTTATCTTAGTAAACTGTTTTTTCAGTTTCTACGTCGAAGAAGTGTGCTTTGTTCAAGTCAAATCCAAGTTCAACTGTTGCGCCTGTTTGCAAGTAGTCACGAGCATCCACTTTGGCAACAAATTCATCTTTACCAACTTGGCAGTAAAGGTGAGATTCTGAACCAAGCAATTCTGATACGGAGATAGTAGCTTTGACAACTGATTCTGGGAATGTTTCAAGGAAAGCAGGTTCTGCATTCACATCTTCTGGACGAATACCGAAGATCAATTCTTTCCCTTCGTAGCCTTTGTCACGAAGAACTTTCAAAGCACCTTCTGGAACTTTCAAGCGGAAACCGTCAGAAACAATTTCGTTGCCTTCTAATTTCACATTGATGAAGTTCATAGCTGGGCTTCCGATGAATCCTGCTACAAACTTGTTAACTGGGTTTTTGTAAACTTCTTGAGGAGTACCGATTTGTTCAACACGTCCGATAGTACCTGTACCAGCAGGGTTCTTAGTTGCTGACATGATAACGATACGGTCTGCAAGTGTCATCGCTTCTGTTTGGTCGTGGGTTACGTAGATAGTTGTAGCTCCGATACGACGGTGAATCTTCGCGATTTCAGCACGCATAGATACACGAAGTTTAGCATCCAAGTTTGACAAAGGTTCGTCCATCAAGAATACTTTTGCATCACGGACGATCGCACGACCCATGGCAACACGTTGACGTTGACCACCTGAAAGGTCAGCTGGTTTACGATCCAAGAATTCTTTCAAACCAAGGATTGCTGCTGCTTCTTGCACACGTTTGTCGATATCTTCCTTGCTGTATTTACGCAATTTCAAACCGAAAGCCATGTTGTCATATACAGTCATGTGTGGGTAAAGAGCGTAGTTTTGGAAAACCATGGCGATATCACGGTCTTTTGGAGCTACGTCGTTGACAACCACGCCATCGATAGATGCAGTACCTTCTGTGATGTCTTCAAGACCAGCAATCATACGAAGAGTTGTTGATTTACCACATCCAGAAGGACCTACGAAAACGATAAATTCTTTATCTTTGATGTCCAAGTTGAAGTCTTCAACTGAATAGTGTTCGCTGTTTGGATATTTTTTGTAAATATTTTTAAGATTTAATTCTACCATCGAGGTGAACTCCTTTTGTCTTTTGATAGTTTTATTATAGATGAAAACGCTTTACATTTCTATGGCAAGGTGACCAAAAAAATTAAAAAGTTCTGTGCAACTTGCACAAAACTTTAGAGAATATCTGGTAAAATCAATTGATAACACAGGGTCAGGTCGGTCAATTCCTTCAACTGTAGCCCTGTCAATTCTTCCCATTTATCAATCTTGTATTGGAGAGAATTGCGGTGCAGATAGAGTTGCTGGGCTGTTTTAGTCAGAACAGCACTGTTTTCCCAAAGGGAGAGAATGATTTCCTGAATCTGATCCTGATCCAAAATCATCTGATGCAGGCATTCTTTAATGACTCTCAGGTCCACAAGTCTTTCCCCCATACTCCACAGATAGAGCTGAGAAAATGTGTGAACACCTTGATGCCCCTGACGCCACCAAGTCTTAAACAAATCTCGCTCCGCTTTGATCAAGTCTGATAGGGCCTGATAGCCTGTCTGAGACCACACCTGCCCCAACATGATCGACAGACGAAGGCCAAAGTCATACTCAACCGCTTCAATCGTATCAGATAAGATTGAGCGAACAGAGCTGTACTTATCTTGTTGAAGCACAAATACATAATCCTGAGCCCCGACCTGTAGCACTGTCTGGCAGTTGGGAAAAAGAGTCCGCATCATGTCTAGCCAAGAGGCTAGATTTTCCTGTTGGTAATAGGATAGATGGCAATAAACCAGCTGAATCTTTTTAAAAGTTTGAGGCGCCTGCCCCTTCCCCTCAATCAGATAGGGATACCAAGGATTGAGCGAACGAGCCTGCTCTTGCTGGGTCAAAAGGGCAACCAGCTGCTTTTCACGCTCGCTGAGCCCAGATTCCTCCAGTAAAATCCACTGCTGAGAAGCTAAAGGGAGAGTGAGATAGCCTGATTTCTCTACTGGCTGATCTGAAATCTGAGCCTCAGGAAACCAGTCTTGTAATTCTTTTGCAAGCATTTCTACTCCTCCACTTTTTGGATGCACCAAGAAATTATGGTCTCTAGCCGCTCCATATTTTTAGTCAGATGGAGATAGCCCATGACCGCTTCAAATCCCGTGGACATACGATAAGTCACCACATCTGCATTTTTAGCCTTTGTATGGCTATTGGTATTGCGACCTCGTTTGTAGATTTCTTCTTCTTTTTCCGTCAAGACTTGCTCCTCCAACATGAGGGCAATCAGGCGAGCCTGAGCCTTGGCTGACACATACTTAGTTGCCTCTTGGTGGAGCTTGTTGGGCTTGGTCATGCCTTTAAGGATGAGATGGCGACGAATATACATGGAATAAACCGCATCTCCCTCAAAGGCGAGGGCAATGCCGTTAATCAGGTTGACATCAGTCACGTGTCCACCTCACTCCGTCCTTAGTATCTAAGAGCTTGATGCCCTGAGCGGCCAACTCATCCCGAATACGGTCTGCAGTCGCAAAGTCCCGATTAGTCCGCGCTGCCTGGCGTTCCTCAATCAAGCGCTCAATGTCCGCGTCTAAGACTTCTTCGACAAAGACAATCCCAAAGACTTCCAACATATCTGCAAGAGCTTTCTTAACACTTGCATCATAGTTGCCGGAGTTGATCCACTTGGCCATTTCAAAGACAACTGTGATACCGTTGGCAGAATTGAAATCCTCATCCATAGCCGCCACAAACTTATCTTTAAAAGCTTCCAAGTCTTGGGCATCCACGTTTCCTGTAAATGATTGCTCGTAAGTGTTCTTTAGATACTTGAGATTAGTCTCTGCATCGCGAACAGCCTTTTCTGTAAAGTTGATAGGCTTGCGATAATGTTGTGTCGCAAAGAAGAAACGAAGCACTTGCCCATCAATGGTTTTGAGGGCATCATGGACGGTGATAAAGTTGCCCAAAGACTTAGACATCTTGACATTGTCGATATTGACAAAACCATTGTGCATCCAGTAGTTAGCAAAGGTCTTGCCTGTTTTGGCTTCTGACTGGGCAATTTCATTGGTATGGTGAGGAAACTCAAGGTCGGCTCCACCACCGTGAATATCAATGGTATCTCCCAAAATCTCTGTCGACATGACCGAACACTCGATATGCCAACCCGGACGACCAGGTCCCCAAGGACTATCCCAAGAAATCTCGCCTGGTTTTGCAGCTTTCCAAAGGGCAAAGTCCACAGGATTTTCCTTACGAGCTGTTTCTTCATCTGTACGACCTGAAGCACCCAGTTCCAAATCTTCCAAAGTTTTATTGGCCAACTTAGCATAGTTATGTGATTTTTCCACACGGAAGTAAACATCCCCTTGACTCTCGTAAGCATAACCTTTTTCAATCAAGTCAGCGACAAAACGAATGATGTCAGCCATAAACTCCACTACACGAGGATGGCGAGTCGCAGGTTTCACACCCAAGGCCGTCACATCCTCACGAAAAGCTGCGATATACTTATCAGCCACTTCTTTTGGTGTGATACCTTCTTCCTTGGCGCGATGGATAATCTTATCATCTACATCTGTAAAATTGGAAATATAATTGACCTCAAATCCCCGATACTCAAAATAGCGACGAACCGTGTCAAAAGCTACTGTTGAGCGGGCATTGCCGACATGGATATAGTTATAAACCGTCGGACCGCAGACATACATGCGAACCTTGCCCTCCTCAATGGGCACAAATTCACGTAGGCTGCGGGTCATGGTGTCGTAAATTTTAATCATGCGGTCCACTCCCTTCTCTATTTCTGACTTTTTCGGCTGAAAACCAGCTCTGCAAAAGGGCCAAATTGTCTGAGGCTATCCAGTTGGTAAAAGCGCTGCCCTTCCTCTTGGGTAAAGAGGGGAACCCCCTTTCCTAGGATAAGGGGCGCTATCTGAATAATGAGGTGGTCGAAAAGATCCGCATCCAAGAGCGGTCCTACCAAGGAATTACCACCAATCACAAAGACATTTTTGCCTTTGTCAATCTGGTGAACAAAGTCCACCACATCCCCAGCTACTGGCTGGTAATTGCTAACAGGCAGGTGCCTATCATGCGTAAAGACATAGTTTTCCGTAGCTTGATAAAAACTTTCTACATCCTGCAAATCTTGGATTTCCTCAAAGGTCCGCTTGCCCATGATGGTGATATCCATTTGCCTGTAAAAGTCATCATAGCCTGTATCCTCTACAGAACCAAGCTGATGCAGCCAGTCTATCCTGTGCTGGCTGTCTGCCAAGTAGCCATCCATGGTGATACAGCCGTAAAAATATACTGCCATTCTTGTAGTTACCTTTCTAGTTCCTTTGCTATTGTCAAAGCGATAGTGAAAAAAGTCATGGCATCAGCTGTCCGCTCTTCATGGCGGGCATCCCAGGTTCGGTTATGATGATCCACATAGTCAGCTGTGTAGAAGAATTGATAGACCTTGGTCTTGCGAAATTGGCTCCAAGCCATGATAGCTGAAGATTCCATGTCCACCACTTGGGCACCGGCAGCCAAGCGACGCTTGATCTTATCAGGCGTTTCCCGATAAAAGGCATCAGTCGTCCAAGACTTGGTGCGGATATGCTCGATGCAAGATTTGTTCAAGGCTCCTTCCATAGTTAAGAGCAAAGTTTCATCATAAGCTATCTCATCACTTGGAGGAGCGTAATGGTAACTTGTACCTTCATCACGTAGAGCTGAACTTGGTAGGATAATCTTATCTGCCTGAATAGACTGATCTAGAACTCCGCAAGAACCCAAAACAATAAAGTTCTTAAATCCTCTTGCTTTGAGTTCTTCTAAGAGACCTACAACCATTGGGGCTCCAATCGTAGCTATAGCAACTGCTACCTTTCTCCCATCTTTTTCATAGATATACCATGGAAGTCTGCCATTTAGATTGGTTAGATAGCCGCCTTCGTAAACATCTTCAAACTGCTTTACTCGTTCAACGATTTCTCCATTAAAAGATAAAATAATCGTGTCACAGATTTCTCCACCACCACGAATACTTCGATCAGTTGGTTCGATAACAGCAGATACATTTTCGAATTCTTCTAATAGCATTTTTCTATTCTTTCTCATTCAGATAAACTACCTGAGTCTGTTTGACAAAGCCAATTTTTTCATACAAGCGCTTGGCACCTACATTGCTATCTTCTACTGCAATTTGAAACTCCCTGTCATTTTGCTCAATCAGTTGGTTGACAAGAGATTTTACAAAATAGCTTCCATAGCCTTTCCCACGTTCAAGTTCCAGTATTACTAAACCATAGAGGTAATTAGTATTACTTGATAAATCAACTGTGCAAGTTCCAATGACCTGACCGTTTTTTAATAAAATATATAGGCGACTTTCTGGATCTTTCAGAGCTTCGGCGACATATCTATCCACAACTTCTCTAGATTCATGTTCCTCTGAAAATACCTGAAATTTCAACTGACTAATTTGATTCTGAAATGAACTATCTGCTAACAAAACTTCCAGATTGGAAACATTTGCTAACGGATAAGGTCTTCTATCCTTACCTAACCAAGTTTCTGTCTCTTCATCCTCGATTAGTCCCCAGTTACTGGCAAAGTCAGGATGATTCTCTAAAAAAATACGTTCTGCCTGAAAAGTGACTGACCGAATGGGGAAAGAAGCCTTTTCTTTCTCAAAACTAGTAAACAAAGCACGCGCAATTCCCTGTCGGCGATGTTCTGGATGAACCAGTATCGCTACTTCCACATCTTGGTCATCAGCATAGACAGTTAATAAACCAACAAGTTCACTTTTTTCGTAATAAAGAAAAAAGGCGGGCATGTTTGGATCAAAATTAAGCATGTTAGAGAGATAGGGTTCACGGTAGGTACCGTCATATTTTTGGCAACAGTTAATTAGGACTTTCGCCTCAGATAACTCCTTTGGGCCTAACTTATTTCTTGCTATAATCATATAAATATCCTTTACAACCCCGACGATCTGTGACTGGCTTCGCGGGCATGCTCTAGCTTGTCTAGATAATATTCCCGCTTCTCTTCTACCTCGTGGATGGTCGGCTCGTCTTTCTGACCGTGGACGCGCACAATCTTGGCAGGGATTCCAACTACGGTCACATCACTAGGCACATCCGCCACAACTACTGCTGCTGCGCCGACTTTGGCATTTTCACCGATTTCCACTGGTCCGATAACTTGGGCATGAGCCGATATGAGAGCTCCTTTTCGCACAGTCGGATGACGTTTGCCTGTATCCTTTCCCGTACCGCCTAGGGTCACACCGTGATAAAGAAGAACGCCTTTTTCAACAATCGCCGTCTCTCCAATCACCAGACCTGAACCATGGTCGATAAAAACACCTGAGTCAATCTGGGCACCCGGATGAATCTCGATTTGGGTCCAAAAGCGCCAAAACTGACTGTGCATCCGAGCTAGGAGTTTGAAGCCGTGCTTCCATAGAAAATGCGAGAGACGGTGGGCAGCTAAGGCCTTGACACCTGGATAAGTCAGCAAAACTTCCAAACTGTTGCGTGCCGCTGGATCATTTTCTTTTACGATATCAATGGTTTCGCGCCACCATCCCATACATTTCTCCTTTTCTTATTCTGAATCTTTTGATGTTTCTGTAACTTCTTTCTTAGGTTTGTGGTCCTTGTGATGACGTGGACGGTGAGGTCGCTCAGACTTTTCGCCTTTTTCATCATGCTCAGGTTTTGGCGGACGAGGAAGAAGAACTTTCATAGAGGCATCGATACGGCCTTTTTCATCAATCTTGATAACCTTAACATCGACTTCATCACCGATAGCTACCAAGTCCTCGACACGGTTGGTACGAGTCCAAGCCATTTCAGAAATGTGAACGAGGGCATCCGTCTTATCAAAGAGGTTGACAAAGGCACCAAATTTCTCGATACGAACAACCTTGGCATGGTAAACTTCATCCACTTTGGCTTCGCGAACCAAGCCAGCGATGA
Organism: bacterium; assembly: GCA_905221265.1. Taxonomy (GTDB): domain Bacteria; phylum Bacillota; class Bacilli; order Lactobacillales; family Streptococcaceae; genus Streptococcus. The sequence goes on from CAJNCQ010000004.1 coordinate 173,549, forward strand.
TTTCTTTGGTACGGTTAATGGCATCTTGGTCGCTAGAGTAGATAGATACATTTCCTTCTTCATCGATATCAATCTTAACGCCTGTTTCAGCAATGATCTTATCGATGGTTTCTCCACCCTTACCGATGACAATCTTAATCTTGTCCACATCAATCTTGATGGTATCAATTTTCGGTGCAGTTGGAGCCAATTCTGGACGCACTTCTGGAATAGTTGCTTCGATGACATCAAGGATTTCAAAACGAGCTTTCTTGGCTTGAGCAAGGGCCTCAGTCAAGATTTCTGCAGTAATCCCTTGAATCTTGATATCCATTTGAAGGGCTGTAATCCCGTCACGAGTACCTGCAACCTTGAAGTCCATGTCTCCAAAGTGGTCTTCCAAACCTTGAATATCTGTCAATACTGTATAGTTATTTCCATCTGAGATAAGTCCCATTGCAATACCAGCTACTGGCGCCTTGATTGGCACACCACCAGCCATAAGGGCAAGAGTACCCGCACAGATAGAGGCTTGAGAAGAAGAACCATTTGATTCCAAGACTTCTGCTACCAAGCGGATAGCGTATGGAAATTCTTCCAAGCTTGGCAAGACTTGAGCAAGGGCACGCTCACCAAGAGCTCCGTGACCAATTTCACGACGGCCAGGGGCTCCGTAACGACCTGTTTCCCCTACAGAATATTGAGGGAAGTTATAGTGGTGCATAAAGCGTTTCTTGTACTCTGGATCCAAACCATCGATGATTTGAGTTTCTCCCATCGGAGCTAAGGTCAATACAGAAAGAGCTTGAGTTTGCCCACGAGTAAAGAGACCTGAACCGTGCACACGAGGAAGGAAGTCAACAACCGCATCCAAAGGACGGATTTCATCGACCTTACGACCGTCAGGACGAACCTTGTCTTCTGTAATCAAACGGCGCACTTCAGCGTGTTCCATTTGTTCCAAGATTTCAGCCACATCACGCATGATACGGTTAAATTCTTCGTGGTCTGCATATTTTTCTTCATACACCGCAGTCACTTGGTCTTTAACTGCTTGAGTTGCAGCTTCACGAGCCAATTTTTCTTCTACTTGGACCGCTTTTTGGAGATCACTGTTGTAGGCTGCGATGATTTCAGCTTGCAAGTCAGCATCCACATGAAGCAATTCCACTTCTGCTTTTTCCTTACCGACCGCAGTAACGATTTCTTCTTGGAAGGCAATCAATTCTTTGACTGCTTCGTGCCCTTTGAGAAGGGCTTCCAACATGATTTCTTCTGACAATTCTTTGGCACCAGACTCAACCATGTTGATAGCGTGCTTAGTACCAGCTACTGTCAATTCAAGAAGTGATTGCTCTGCTTGTTCTTGAGTAGGATTGATGATGATTTGGCCATCGACATAACCCACTTGTACCCCAGCGATCGGACCGTCAAACGGAATATCTGAGATAGAAAGCGCCAAGGATGAACCAAACATAGCTGCCATTGGTGCAGAGGCATTTTCATCATAAGAAAGCACGGTATTGATGACTTGCACTTCATTACGGAAACCTTCCGCAAACATAGGACGGATTGGACGGTCAATCAAACGCGCTGTCAAGGTCGCATCTGTTGAAGGACGTCCTTCACGTTTCATAAAGCCACCAGGAAACTTCCCAGCCGCATACATTTTTTCTTCGTAGTTGACTTGGAGTGGGAAGAAATCCCCAGTTGCCATTTTCTTAGACATCACGGCTGCAGTCAAGACAGTTGACTCACCGTAACGAACGACAACAGCGCCATTTGCTTGCTTAGCAACCTGACCAGTCTCTACAACCAACTCACGACCCGCAAAAGTCGTTTGAAACACTTGTTTTGTCATTTTAATCCCCTTTGGATTGATGAAATTATACGCCTTGCCTACAAAGATCAAGATACCAAGGACGTCAAAAGCAAAGTAAAAATAGGAAACTGACGAAGTCTTCGATGAAGACAAGACAGTTTATCTTTTTTACACAGCTTTTCGGCCGGGTTCAATTACTCAAGATACAAATCATTAGAAAGGTTTGATGCTAAAGCATCTAATCCTTTTACGCTAATCGCTATCAGACGATTAGCTAAATGCTTTACTAACTCTCTCGTCAAATAATATCGATTTGACTCGTTCGTGTCGCTTCAACTAAATGCTAAAAAGAACAAATTATGGAAAATTTCTTTTATAAAGTTGAGAATTTGGAAAGCTTTTAAAACTTCAATACCCTCATCTTTGTATCAAGTACGTACAGAGTCTATTTTATCATATTTTTCTTAAAAAGTGCGGGCTTTTCTATTAAAAAGGAACCATTCCCCCATGAAAAGAGGAATGGTTTGTTGTTTATTTTATTTAGCAAACTCTTTGGCTTTCGCAACTGTCATTTTTCATTTAAAAGCATGTAAATGACAAGCTGTCGTCTCAGTGGTTAAAGTAAGGTTGGTCTTGCTAAAGTTGCAAGCAAACTGAAAGACCAAGGCTTGCAGTTTAGCCATAAAACCGAAGGTTTGCCAGAGGCCTAACCACTTCAGATGAAGTACTAAAAGAATCGATTATCCCAAAGACTGATGGTTAAACAAGGCATGGGTTGCTTGGTGGATGTATTTTGCTGTTTCAGCATTGTTCATGGTGTAGAGATGCACACCTGCGACATCCTGGGTCACCAAGTCCACGATCTGATCCACGGCATAGGCAAGTCCTGCTGCTCTGAGCGACTCAGGGTCATGCTCATACTTGTCCAAGATGGCCTTAAATTTGCGTGGAAGGTGGATATTCTCACAAGTCTTCAAGAGACGAAGCGCTTGGTTACGGTTAAGAATGGGCATAATCCCCGCATGAATGGGAACATCAATCCCTGCCAAGGTACACTTGTCTTGGAAATCGTAGAAGCGCTCATTGTCAAAGAAAAGTTGTGTTACGAGGCTTGAACAGCCTGCATCCACTTTCTTCTTGAGATTTTGAATATCTGAGATTTGGTTTGGCGAGTCAGGGTGCCCCTCTGGATAGCAAGCGCCAACAATATCAAAGTGAGGGGCTTGTTCCTTGATGAACTCGATCAAATCTGTTGCGTAGCGGAAATCCTTTTGTGGCTCCACATCAGGGATAATATCCCCACGCAAGGCCAAGATTTTCTGTACACCTACCTTGTCCAAGTCTGCAATGGTTTCAGCAACCTTTTCCTTGGTTAGATAGATAGCTGGCAAGTGGGCAATAGTTGGAATCGCCAAGTCATTCTGGATAAAGTCAGCCAATCGAACCGTCGTTTCCTTGATATTAAATTTATTATTGCTGGCAGTCACACTAATAAAGTGCGGTGTCAGCTCCCGCATATCCTGCAAGGCTGAAATAATTTTATCATTACCCACTGCTGGGTTTGGAGGAAACACTTCAAATGAAAGTGACGGCGTTTGGCGTGACATAGTCCTTATCCTTTTCTTTTTGATTTCATGATTGCTGAGCCAGCTAAGGCTAAGCAGTCCCTTGATCAGTCAGCGTCAAGAGAGAAATCCTATCTTACAATTTCTCACGCGCAGCTTTTGCTGCTTCGACAAGGCGGATCAAGCTTTCTTTTGTTTCTGGAATACCACGTGTTTTCAAACCACAGTCAGGGTTGATCCAAACTTTCTTGCTTGGTACTTTAGCAAGAATAGCATCGATTGTGTGGTCAATTTCGCCTTCATTTGGCACACGAGGTGAGTGGATATCGTAAACCCCAGGTCCCACTTCTGTTTGGAAGTTTTTCGCTTTGAGTTCGTCCAAGATTTCAAGGTTTGAACGGCTGGCTTCAAAGGAAATAACGTCCGCATCCATGTTGTCGATAGCTGGGATGATATCTGTAAATTCTGAGTAACACATGTGGGTGTGGATTTGTGTGTCTGGCGCTACTGTAGAGTGTACCAAGCGGAAGGCAGGAATGGCCCAGTCAAGGTAGTCTTCGTACCAGTCGCTACGACGGAGTGGCAATTTCTCACGAAGAGCAGCCTCGTCGATTTGGATGATCTTCACACCAGCAGCTTCAAGGTCAAGCACTTCATCCTTGATAGCAAGAGCGATTTGAAGAGTTGAATCCTTGATAGAGATGTCTTCACGTGGGAATGACCAGTTAAGGATGGTAACCGGTCCAGTCAACATACCCTTAACAGGTTTGTCAGTACGACTTTGTGCGTAGCTAGACCATTTGACAGTGATTGGGTTGAGACGAGTGACATCACCCCAGATGATTGGTGGTTTCACCCCACGCATACCGTAAGATTGTACCCAACCATTCTTAGAGAAGAGGTAACCTGACAAGTTTTGACCGAAGTATTCAACCATGTCGTTACGCTCGAACTCACCGTGTACAAGCACATCAAATCCAACTTCTTCTTGCCATTTGATCCATTCGTCGATGGTTTCAGCAAGGAAGGCATCGTATTCTTCTTGTGACAATTCACCCTTACGGTAAGCCAAACGTTTGGCACGGACTTCCTTAGTTTGAGGGAATGAACCGATGGTTGTTGTTGGAAGAGCTGGAAGTTTGAAAGCTTCTTCTTGGATGGCTTCACGTTCCGCAAAGGCTGGCAAACGAGTGTAGTCAGCATCTGTCAAACCAGCGATGCGCGCACGAAGTTCTGCATTTTCACCCACACGCTCAGTCGCAAAGAGTTCTTTGTTAGCTGCAAGAGCTTCTGCACCTTGACCATTGCGGATAGCATCCAAGTCACGAAGTTCTTCCAATTTTTCAACCGCAAAAGCAAAGTGGTTCAAGATTGCTGGTTCAAATTCTTCGTTAGCTGTTGTAAATGGCACATGAAGAAGTGAACATGAGCTTGTCAATACGATGTTTTCAGCTGGAATTTGCTCAAGAATAGCCAAGCTCTTTTCGTAGTTGTTACGCCAAATGTTTTTACCATTGACGATACCTGCATAGAGAGTCTTGTCAGCTGGGAAACCACCTTTAACGAGTTCAAGAGTTTTCTTACCTTCAACGAAGTCAAGACCGATAGCATCAACTGGCAAGTTCACAAGGTCAGAGTAGACGTCACGAACGTCACCAAAGTAAGTTTGAAGCAAGACTTCAAGACCTTTTTTATCAGCCAAGAGTTTGTTGTAGAGGTTCAAGAAGAGAGCTTTTTCTTCAGCTGTCAAGTCTTTGACAAGAGCCGCTTCGTCGAGTTGGATGCGAGTCGCACCAAGTTCAGCCAATTTAGCAAAAACTTCTTGGTATGCAGCCACTAAGCTATCTACGAAGTCTTCTGCTTTCACGCCTTCTTCAAAGTCTGACAATTGAAGGAAAGTGAATGGTCCTACAAGGACTGGACGAGTGTTCAATCCAAGTTCTTTTGCTTCTTGGAACTCATCAAAGATCTTGTGACCAGCCAATTTAACTTGAGTGTCTTTTTCAAATTTAGGCACGATGTAATGGTAGTTGGTGTTGAACCATTTCTTCATCGGAAGGGCACGCACGTCCCCTTTTTCTCCTTGGTAACCACGTCCCAAAGCAAAGTAGCGCTCAAGGTCAGACAAGTCCAAGTTTTGAACTGAAGCAGGTACCACGTTGAAAAGGAATGCTGCATCTAGGAAGTTATCATAGTGAGAAAAGTCATTTGATGGGATTTCAGTGATGCCTTTTTCTTTGACAATGTTCCAGTGTTTAGCACGCAATTCTTTTGCTGCTGCCAAGAGTTCTTCTTCTGAGATTTCTTTTCTAAAGTATTTTTCAGTTGTAAATTTTAATTCGCGGAATTCGCCCAAACGAGGGAAACCGATGATCGTAGTTGACATGATGTGTCCTCCAAAATTTGTTGTTGAGACTATCTTAACAGAAAAGAAACTGTCTGTATAATTGTAAATAATTAGGCTTTGATATAGTTTGAAACTATATCACTATTTTAGACAAAAGAAAAAGACTTGAAACCAGCGTCTCAAATCCTTTTTATAGCTTGTTTTTGGCTGTATTTTAGTTGGAATGCTCAAACAAGCTATTGACGATTGATATAAGTGACTATGACTTGTTATTAGAAAAGACTATAGGTTGATTTTCTTTTGGTATTTTTGATATTTCCCTTGAAAAGTTCGGACGGAACCAAATTACTTCGTAATTTCATTCCTATCAACTTTTTCCCTGTTCAAGTGGGACGACTGCTAGTGTCTTTCCTAAACTGGCTAAGACCTTTAAGACCGTATCCAACTGAGGACTGGTCTTGCCTGTCTCCATCCTAGCTATGACGGGCTGACTTACTCCACTGAGTTCTTCTAGCTTTTTCTGACTAATCCCTTGCTCACGTCTAGCCTCAATCAATTCACTCATGATTGCCACCCGCATATCACTTTCAAGAATTTCTTCCTTGGTAAAGAGTTCTGTTCGGACATCCTTCCAATTACTTCCAATGGCACTATTCTTCATCACTTAACCCTCTTTCTTTTATTTCCTTCAGTTCACGCTTGGCTTTTTCAATTTCTCTCCTAGGAGTTTTCTGAGTCTTTTTGACAAAATGATGTAAGAGAACAAAACTCCCATCAAGCCACGCTACAAATAAAATCCTATCCCTAAGAGGTCTTAGTTCCCAAATCTCATCTTCCAAATGTTTGATATAGGGTTCACCAGCTCTAGTTCCATGTTGACTAAGCAACTCGATATAGTCGTTTAGTTTATTCAGTTTGATGCGACTATCCTTACTCTTCTTACTAGCCAATTCTCTCATATAATCTAAGACTGGCTCGTTTCCATTTTTGTCCTTATAGAAGTAAATCGTATGCACCAAGTAGCCTCTTTCTAATTCAATTATAACTCAAAAGTTATTAAAAGTAAATCCTAATATTCATAAAAAGGAGACCTTAGAAAAATTCTAAAGGTCTCATCTTTATTATTCGAAAAAATTACGAGAAGAGTTATAATGTGGAGCTAATCCTGACTCTTACTCCAGCTCAATACCTTTCTCTCGGAGATTAGCCAGGCACTCCTCATAGTATCCTGCGTCATGCTCACTATAGATAGGATTGCCCAACTTTTCCTCAGGCAAGTCTTCATAAGGATGACAGGTCTTTCCACGGTAGTTCTTATCCAGCCACTCTGGACTGACATTGTAGCCACGGATTGCCATCTCCTCCATGATCAAGCGATGATAGGCATAGAGACGATAAGGCGAGTGGGTAAAGACATAGTCCACCGTCGCATGCTTTCTGCCCCAGCCATTGCCACGAAGAGCACAGCACTCTCGATGTTGTCCCAAAAGCTGCGGACGGGGAAGTTGTGAAATCAAAGCCTCATGCCAAAGTCTCATGGGAGTCTCCTTTCAGTAAAGTCGAATGTTGCAAGTAGGTGTTGGGATAGCGGTCAAGTAAGTCTCGAGTTTTAGCAATCAAGTCTTCCTTGGAAGCCTGACCAAAGCGGTAGCGATCTAGCAAGAGCATGTAGTCTTTGCGCTCAGCATCTGTCGCTTTCTTTTTGAAATAGCCCCATATATGCTGAAAGGCATTGCAAACCTGACCCCTGTGTTCTGGGATTTGACAAGCTCGGTCTATCATCTCTTGAACCTGACTGACCTCCACCTGTTCATTCTTCAAGTATTGGCGAATCTCATTGTAAATATTGCTAGAATGACTCAAAACGAGGTATTTGTTTCTAGCCCAAAGTTGTTGGCACTGGGATTTTTGATTCGTTTGTTCCATGTTTCTCCTTGCTTTCTATCAGTTTCCAGGGAATATGGAAACAAAGTTGTATCTAAAAAATGAGCGAATTAATGACTTCACATAACTGACTATATGAATCTTTTTTCATCCTCTAAAAATTTCCTGACACTTAGGAAACAAAGTAATAATTCTCTTTTAGTTCTCGGAAACGGTCAAACCCTAGAATACCCTCATTTTGTAATCTGCCTAAAACAACGCTAGGATGAATATCGATTTCCTCCGCAAAACATATGATATCCGTCTTATCAAAGTTTCCTTTTTTGACAAAAGCTTGATAATCTTCTGGTCTAATTAAGAAATCTTTTGCAAATTGATCTGCCTGTTCCTCAGAACGAAGATAGGACTCATTGTTTCCTTCATCAGATGAAAAATCATTCTCCAGAATGTGCCCAATCTCATGAAATAATGAGAACCAGAAAATGTCTGACACTTTGTTTCGATCCGTCAGTAAAAGCAAGGCACTACCATTACTGAACTTTTTAGTCGCTCCATTCAAATTGGCATTTGGCAAGGCAGGTAAACCGACTAGGACAACACCACAGTCTAGCAAGATATCATACAAGAGTTGAGGAAAAACTTCTGGGTCTTGTCTCGTCAACTTTCTCAAAGCTGGCAAGCTTCTCTCTAGCTTTCTACGATTGAGCTTGGTAGTTGTTGTATCACGTGCTTTTTTAGATGCCAACTCCAGCATGATATTAGAGTTTACTATACTTTTAGTTGTAAACTCACGCGTATTCCGATAGCTGACTAAATGGTTAAAAGATATAAGGTTTTCTAAACTTGCCACACCTAAAATCTTGCGAAGCTCAATAATCTTTTCCTTCAAGCTATAGCGTTTGTCTGGAACGTAGCCTTCTTCCTTAAAATACTTGAAATCTATCATCTCACAGATTTCTTTCTCGCTACCTTCTTCTAACTCTTTTTGTTCTACAATCTCTGCCACTTTTACATCGTAAGCATTCTGAAGATTGAGCCAGGTTTGCATAGAAACTCCGCTTAGCTTGGCTAACTTATGAGCCGTTTCCTTACTAATGGACTCCTCTGCATTGACCAGCTTGCTGACAGTCTTTGCCGAAACTCCCAAACGCTCCGCAAATTCTTTCTGCGTTACATTATAATCTTCAATCAACTCTTCAACATACTGACCTGGATGAAAAGCAATCAGGTCTTTGTATTCAACAATTTTATTACTCATAGTGATTGCTGACCTCCTCTATTTTTAGAATTTCGATTTCTACAGGACTAGGAAATACCTTCTCCATATCCTCCTCCCGAAATTCTACAATCAACCGATAGGAACTCTTTCGACCATCTATATCCAAAGCAAACTGTCCCTGTCTCTTTCCCTTGAGTTGGTGAAAGTGATACTTAGGAAAAGCCGTCACACTAGCCAAAGAATCCGCCGCTTCCAAAAAGTTGATCAACTGATGCAACTTTACAGCAATCTTATCCGAAAAATCCTTTTTCGCCTGCCTCAGCTCTGTGCACTGCTTTTTAACAGTTTTATTTGTATAGATAAGCTTCATATGTCCCTTTCTGTTATAATTAAATTACCTTTTAGGTAATTTAATTATAACATGAATCAATAATAAAAACCATCCAAAAGTTGATTTCGCTGGGATTAATTTGATAGAAAAATCTCTACTAATATAATATAGATTTAAAAATCAATCAAAATACGGAAGTTCAATCTGGTTATTGAGAATTTTTTCTACTATCTGGTTATTTAGTAAAGCTACAAATATTCTAATCTGATTTCCTGAGACAGTAAGTTTATTATTTTCAAATTTTGGAATATCTTCCAAAGTATATTTATTATTTTCATCTCCAACATGAGCTTGCAAACTATTTATTGCCTCCAATAATTTCTCACCAGTTATTTTATTGATCATTTTGTTACCATGCCCACTATAAAATGATAATGATTTTGATAAAGCATCATTATCAGTAACAATATCCATGATTGAAGTAATATCATCTATTTGGACTTCAACTTGATCTGCTGTTAACAATAATTTATTTGAGTCACTGGTATTAAATCTATTAAGAACATTTTCAGCATACTTATTTATGTGTGCACTGAGTTGAAATTGCTTATCAACTTTAAAAGCATCGTAAACTCTAATTGAGTAAGTGTTATTATTTTTCTTAGAAATCATACATATAAAATTCGACATAGGTAATTCTAAACTATCAGAAATTTCATGTATAATCATATCAATGCCATCATTAAACCCTACTCGTTGTTTAAATTTCCAAAATAATTTATCCTTTACTATTAATTTTTTTACATTTAATGTTGTGATTAAGATAAATTCTTCCCCATTATCAGTATAATAATACAGAGCAAGAGTAGGCTTGAAGGGGTTTTCAGAGTCTAAATGATTAATATCATCTATACTTTTCAAACGTGTATCTGAAGCTGAATAATCAATATCAAAAAGGTCAACCAGCTTATAATAGGGACTTTGGTTCGTTAATTCTTCAATCGAGAATCTTTTAGAATTATCAAAAATCCCTAAATCATTTATTTCTTTTAATCTTCTGTTACTTGGAAATTCTATCTTCTCTTCTATTTTTATTAACTCTTCATCTGCAGTATTTAAATACTTCCCGATAACTTTATCTTCAGTTACTTCAGCTAAAACAACTCTTTTTAACACTTTACTCATCTCCAATTTCCTTACCAACAATACCTAGATTACTATTTGTACTTGTTCCTAAATAAACAAAATTTATATTTTTACCTAGTAACCTTTTTAACTCTTTATTTTGAACAAATAGTAGTAATTCTTGATCATCTTTCTTACCTATAACCAATGAATATCCAAAAAGCATTAAGGGAACATTAACAAAAAGTTCATTTGAGTTACAGAAAAAATAACCTAAAATTATTTGAATCAGTAACACCCCAACAATTCCTGTTATAGGAGCTTCTGGAACTGAAATTGTCGTAACCACAGGTAATAAAACTCCTAAAATAAATTCCCTACTTCCATTATTATAAGAATAGCCTAACCGGCCTTCTTCTGAGTTAATTCTCAAATAGCCCCTGCTCTCTGAAATCTTACGCTTTACATAGAATAATGAACTTAATGAGTACAAAGATAATATAATTAGAATAATGAAAGCTACCTTTTTTGTAGTTACTAATATTTGAAAATCAGGAAAAAATTTTCCATTTGTCTCTACATATTGAGCATACATAATTATAATTAAAAATAGGTAGCTTAATAAAAATGATGAGACAAAATATGCACGTTTGAATTTCCTACTGACATTATCATTAAACATTTAACTACCTCCTATTCCCTCTACTCCACCTTCACCTGTCCATTCATCAGCATTGGCAAGAGCCAATCGCGAAGTTGGGTGAGTTCTTGGTTTTGTTTTAATAATAATTGTATTTTTCTATCTACCGAAGATGCGTAATCAAAAAATTGTTCCATTAAACCAATTGGTGGTTGCGCAATGTGATAGTTAGTAACAAAGGAATCAAACAGTAGGTTTTTTATCCCACTTGTCTTTCCTTCCCAACTAAATAGAACACCATTGTTATATAGATTTTTCCATTCATATACAAAGTTATAGAAGGTTTCTTGTTCTTTTAGTGAAACCGCTTTACAGAAATTTGAACAGATTAAAGGTAAATCAAATCGATTTAATACCTTTTCACTGATACCAACTATACGACCTGTAGATTGAGTGGGACTTCCTCCAGATATTTCAATAACAATATCAAAATCTGTCAACAGTTTATTTTTGTTCTTTTCTAGTATAAAACGTGTTGGCATATCTGTTTTCCCATTTCCTGACAAGCCATTAATATCAGCACCACGAATACAATCAACCTCTAATGTATAATTTCCTTGACTAGTCTCTTTCCCCCAATCTCCCGTTTTATTGTCTGAAATCCAACTTGAAAATGTGGTCACTCCCCATCCCTCTGGCATTTCGCGTTTGAGTTCTGGGTTATAGACCATCTTTCCGCCTGATGATTTGTAGGGTTTGCCATTCTGGTCTGGAAAATCAAACTGCACAAACCAGTAGTCATAGAGGGTCTTGGCCATGGCTTCCAACTCTTGATTGATTTGATTGTTGATTTGGATTTTATCATCAATTGCTGAGAGAATATTTGCAATTTTTCTTTGTTCTTCAAAATCTGGAATTAAAAAATCTGAGATTTTTAAAGCATTTTCATTTACTCTTTTTCGACCTGAAGTTCCTTCCATCAGGCTAATCGCTTGTTTTCTGAACTCCGGGCTAATTGATAGATAGTACAAAAACCGCTCGTCAATATTTTCTTTAGCTCTTAAAACAATAAATTCTGTAGACCCAAAGCCTATTTCATCCTCTTGAAGACAATTGACGAATGCTGTTTTCCCATTTTCTAAACATGGGGTAATTTTTGCTAAAAGGGTATCACCATTTCTAAACTTAGTTCCACCCCTAAATTCACCATAATCAATTTTTACAACATCTCTCTGAAATTCTTTAATGTTTGCCATCGGTATGTTGGGAGCAATATCCCCTTTTTTTAGAGTTTCCGTTGGTTTTAAAAAAGCAATTTCTTGTAGTTGTTTTTTTCTCCACTCACTCATACTTCAACCCCTTCATTTGCTCATCAATCTCCTGCTCCAATGCATGCGATTGCTGGAAGAGGTCTGAGAGTTTGTCTTGAAAGGCGGTCATCTTGGCTTCAAACTCTTCTGCTGTGATATCCACATAGTCGATCTTGATGTCAAAGTATTGGCCTGCGCTGAGAGAGTAGTTTTTCTCCTTGATATCCTCATAAGAGACAGTGACAGAAAAGTCCTCGACAACTTCTTTCTTGATAAAGGTCTCGACGATCTTCTGCTCTTCCTCAGGAGATAGCACAGTCTTTTGATTCTTGCCTTCCTTGACCTTGGTTCCGAGATTTGAGGCATCGATGAGGACGACATCGCCCTTATTTTTCTTATTGATAAAGAGGATGGAGACGTTGGTACCTGTCGTCGCAAAGATATTAGACGGCATAGAAACGACACCAGCCAGCATTTGATTATCCACCAAGTGTTGACGGATGGCCTTATCAATCCCTGATTGGGCAGTGATAAATCCTGTTGGCAAGACAACGGCTGCTTGGCCATCAGGCTTCAGTGAGTAGATGATATGCTGGACAAAGAGCTCGTAAATCGCCATCTTATCCTTAGACTTGGCTGGAACCTTTGGCACTCCTGCAAAGAAACGCTCACTTGCTTCTGGCAAACTTTCCACTCGGTCACGCCACTCTGAAAAGTCTAGCTTGAAAGGCGGGTTAGACACGATATAGTCCATCTTTTCAGGATGACGGTTGGCGATGATGGTATTTCCCTGTACGATATTATGGATGGAGTGTTGCAGTCCATTCAAGATCAGATTAAGACGGAGGAGATTAGACGATTTTTGTGAGATATCCTGACTATAGACAGTGGTCTTATCCACACCGATACGACTAGCCAGGTTCATAAGCAAGGTTCCCGAACCAGCTGACGGGTCATAGATCCGCACGTTTGATGGTTGGTCATTTCCAACCAAGATATCAGCGATAATCTTAGCCACAGAGTGGGGCGTGTAGTACTCAGCATACTTACCACCTCCATCTTTGTTGTAGTCCTTGATCATGTACTCAAAAAGTGTAGAGAAAAAGTCGAAACCTTGTGAAAAGATGGTCTCATCGAACTTCACGCGCGTAAGGAGATTGATGATAGCTTTTGCCACCTCGTTACGCTTACTACTATCTGAGATGGTATCAGTAATCAGGCGCTCATCAAAAAGACGAATTGCCGTATCTCCGTCCGTATGAACAGAGAAGATATCATTATTGTCAATGGCGATTTGGTTGAGGGTGTTCTCAAAAGTTTCGTAGAAAGTCGCCTCGTTTTGCTGACGGTGAAGGGTTTCGATCAACTGGTCTGGCTTGAGCCAAGCTGTGCTGGTACCGATATCCTCTAAGAGCCAGTCATAGTCTTCCTCACTCATGGTCAACAAGTTTTCATAGGTATTCCCTGCATCTAGTACCTGTGCTTGATACAGAAACTTATCATTTAAAAATTTGTAGAGGAAGGACTGGGTGAGGAGTTTGTACTCACCCGCTTCTCCGCCCAGTCCTGCATGGGTAAAGACGGCTTTCAAATCATCTACCAAGTCTTGGACTTGGACCTTGTACGTTTCATTCATTAGTGTTGGTATTCCTGTTCATATTCTTCAAATAGCGATTCAACCAATCTATCAAAATCTTGTTTGGCCATATTGCTAGCTGATTGGTTTTTCTTCATTTCTTTTCGGGCTTGCTCGCGAATCATTCGCTTTAGATATTCCTCATTATCTAGAACCCCTTGATTTTGACCGATTCTATGGTCTAATTTAACCTTAGAACCTTTGATAACATGGTAAATAGCTGGAAATTCACTGACCATAGTCGAGTTGGTCACATGCTTGTATGAACGAGCTGCCATTTCATCTCCATTAAAGTTCATGGTCAAACGTCTCATACGAGTATAATAATCCTCCACTGACTTAAAAAGTTCTTCATAGTCTTTTTGTGTTTCCTTGATATTTTCCATTGTATAGCCTTCTTGGCCATAGATAAAATGTTTTTGCATGATACGTTGGAATTCTTCGTAGAGAGAAACCCACTCAGGATCCTTTTCATCACGCTGTTTTTTAATCTTACCAGCTACCCGACGTCTCCAATCCTCCAGGTCATTAGCTGCTAGGCGAAGTTCTTCCTCTGCAATCTTGACAAAACTAAAACTGGTCTCAGACATCGCTAAATTTAAGAGCGTTTGACTAGAAAAGTCAGCTGGTTTATCAATCAAGGACAGTGTCAGCATCCGTCTAGAGAGGATATTGAGCAAGATTGCGACCTGAGCAATGTCAATCTGCTCGATCAAGTGATGGTGACCAAGGAGACGAGCAATATTGTAATACTGCTTGATAGACTCCAAAGCTTTTCGTAGATCGATTAACTGCTTTCTATCCTTGATATCATTGATAGCTTGGGAAAAGTATTCCAGATTATCTGTCGGATAGTCAAGCAAGATTAGCTCAGTCTTCCTTAATTCATGAGAAATCTCGTCTGCAGGGACAAAGAGCGAGCCAAAAATATCCTCTCCATTTTCCCCTGTCAAGGCCGTATCATACTCTTGATTGAGTTCTTCCAGATAGGCACGATTGGTCCTGTCAAACTCCTTAGAAATATCCGCGAAGTCAATGACATAGCCAAAGAGATAGTCCTTGTAAGGACGATTGACACGGGTTAGAGTTTGTAAAAGGTTATGAGCCTTGATTTTACGCCCTAGGTAGAGACGTTTGAGACGAGGGGCATCAAAACCTGTCAAGAGCATGGAGTAGACGATGATAAGGTCAATTTTGCCTTCTTTGTAAGCATCTACCTTGTCTTTCTTTTCTTCCTTATCTCCCTCATCATGGAGAATCAATGCGGATGTCAAGTTGATTGTTCCAGCTTTACGACGTTTTTCCAATTGCTTTTCAAGCTCACGCGCCTGTTTTGACGAGTCACAGACGATCATGCCACCAATCGTCTGGTCATCAAAAATTACATCACGTGCACGATTAAAGTCCTCGATGATAAAGTCTAACATAGGTTCTACATAACGAGGGTGAGCAAAGATATCCTCCTTAGACAAGCCTCCACGTTGGATCTCTTCATTGATGGATCTGAGATTGTCTTTATAAGAAGTCTCGATATCTTCTCGCATCAAACGTAGGGTATAGCCATCATCGATAGACTGGTTGTAGTAGTACTTATGGATATAGTCCCCAAAAATATCACGTGTGGTCGCATGATTTTCCTTGGTCTTGCCATCTTTCTTATAGGTGATCAATGGAGTTCCAGTCAAGGCAATCTTGATTGCATTGGTGTCTGCCTGATAGAGATTTGGTAGGTATGAACCGCGTTCATTATAAGAGCGATGGGCTTCATCGATAAAGTAGATATTTTGACGATTGAGGTCATAACCAGAGCGGTCAGTCAAGTCTGAATTATCCTTGAACTTCTGGATATTGACCACAGCAACATCATAGCCATCTTGTTTTTGATTGAGCTCTTGAGGGATGTTGATACGCTTAACCTTGAGCCCTCGTTTGGTAAATTCTTTAAAGGCTTGGTCTGCCAGATCCAAACGATCCACGACAAAGTAAAACTGAGGGACAATTCCCTGTTTTGAGAAATAATTGGTCAGATAGCGGATATTGAAGAAAGCCAAGGCTGTCTTCCCTGAACCTTGTGTATGCCAGATAATGCCCTTCTTAACACCTCTTGCAATCGTTTCTTCAATGGCACGTGTCGCAAAATACTGAGGATAGCGCATGACGTGCTTCTGCAGTTGCATCTGACCATCCTTGCTCTCTTCCTCTACATAGACTAGTCCAAAACGAAGCATAAAGAGCAGGCGTTCTTTCTGATACAAGGAGGACAGAAAGGCATTGCAAGGTGTGTCAGGGTTTAGGTTTGTTTTGAATTCTGGCTGAGACTTGAGGGCAAAGTGGTTCATATCATCTAAGACAAAGTCGATTTGGTCCTCTGTTAAGGTTGCTAAGGAATGAAGAAAATCTTCTTCTCTTTCTTCCTTGAAAGCATTAAACTTAGTTTTTGAATAGGCATTTGAACCGTAGTAAGAGCCCTGTTTTTGTTGACCTTGTCCACTGATATAGGGCAAGTTGTCAGACAGGGCTATCAACTGGGTGATATTGTTAAAGCGGCGGAACTTGCGATTTTCAAAGCGTTGTCTAGTTCTGTCTTGCTCCGACTGAATTCCTGTTTTCCCATCTCGAATCGCATTTGGCTGTTTCACTTCGATATAAGAGAGAGGCAGACCATTGATAAATACAACAATGTCAGGACGGAATTCATCCTGGCCATTTTTACAAGTGACTTCAAGCGCTAGATGAAAAGTATTAGCTTTAGGGTTTTCCCAGTCAATATAAACGGTATCTTCCTGACCTTGCAGGCGTCTAAAGAAAGAACGTCCCAAGTCGTTTTGATCTAGTTCCAACTTGATATTGGCCAATTCTCTCTCAAAGTCTTCCTCTGTCAGGTAGTTGTTAAATTTTAAAAATTGCTCCTTAAAAACAGATACGAGGATATTGGTATCTGGATCTCGTTCTGCAATCTCCTTCCCATTACGGGGAAGATAGGTATAGCCCAGTCTCATAAGGTGTAGAGCTGCCGGAATTTGTACCCTCGTTAATTCAGAAAAATCTTTTTTCTTTGCCATCAAAAAACCTTTCTTATGCTTTGTAAGAATAGTTTGTTCTAAACGCTTCATTCTATTCAACTGTTTCAACTATTAAAAATTTATTTTCTCTATTATTATATCATGTTTCAGATGGATTTTCCCATACTCCCCTACTCCAACCGGCTTTTAACCTTCTTCTTAGTCAAGATACGGTCGTTTTTGTTAGAGAGAGCTTGGATACGAGCTTCGAGAAGGGTTTTCCTTCCTGCCTCTGTTCGTGTGTAAATCAGGTGATAACGTCCAATAGTTGGCGTCAGAAAGTCGAGAAATTTCTGTGCATCTTCCTTACGCTTGTCAAAAAGGTGAGGCACGACATAGTAAGGTGACTGACCTTGTCGGACTTTCTCCGCCTTCAAGAGATAGCGCTGGTTATCCACTGGAGCAAAGAACTCTCCTACAGTCTGCGCGAACAGCTCCTTGTCCCTCATGCTTCCTCCCTTGAGATAGGCGAAAACCATATAATTTTCCTTGTCCTCCTCTACCTGAACACGGGATTGATCGTCCGTTAGATACCCCGAATCTAGCAGAGCCTTTCGGATCTGCTCACCCAGAGATTGCAAACGTTTATAGGGACTCTTATAGCAGAGGTAGCGCCAAGATGCAAAGGCCAAAAAGAGGAGACAAGCTGCTGTAAGCCACCAAACTCCAGTCAGTCTCATTCTAAACAACAAAACCAATAAATCCACTGCTAACAGCAGCAAAGACATGCGTACCCATTTTAATGCATCAAACTGGAGCATGATTGGAATTTTCTGTTTTTGAGTCGCAACTTCAGTGACAATCTCAAATTGATCTGCCACTACGAGAGAATCGTACCATTTTTTGCGCAAACCTGCTCGATCCTTGGATAACATCTTAATCCGTTCGTTATACTCTCTGATTTGCTTTTTCTTAAAAGGGGGCTTGGGAAAATCCAAACGATCCAAACCGGTCTCAATACTCTCCTGATTATAGGCCAAGCCAAGAAAATGCTCCATCCGTCGCGACAAGGTCTGCAGATCCTGATTGCTCTCTGGTCTAGGCTCCTCACCAGGAAGAGTGATGAGTGCTTGCGCTTGAACGGCTACCAGATGCCAAATGTTACTGGTCTTTTCTGGATGTCCCGGCCAGATACGAATGGCACGCCCGCGCGTCTGATTACTTAGCATAAAGCTCCCCACAAAGCTTCCGAGGATTAGGGAATTGACACAAGGAGCATCCCAACCCTCTCCGAGGAGAGATTTGGTTCCGACTAGGACTTGAATCCGACCGCGTTGGAAAAGTTCCGTCACCGCCCCTACAATACCCTTAGCCGTACTAGGAAATCCCACCTGCACATAATCCTCTTGGTCTAACTGACCAATAGATGAGAAACTAAGAGGAACCTGAGGCAAGAGCTCCTTCAACTCTGCTACCACATCGGTAGGCAAAATAACGACACTACCTGACAAGACAGCCAAAGACACAGGTATCTCTTGCTTCTGAGCTTTTCGACGAATGCTTTCAAAATAAGGAAGAACCCCCAACTGAGAAATGGTTGCCTGATCATCTCCCAGATAGGTGGCAAAATCCTTGCGAATATAGTCAGCTAGTACTAACTGTCTCAGTTCCTGACCTAGACTCTCATACTCCGTCAAAAAGATATCGGCAATGGCAGACAACTTCCCCAGAGATTGGGTTAAAAGCTGGTCAGAAACCTTAGACTTAACCAGATAAACCTGACGTTTTTCCACTAGCCCACGCGCCTTCAAGTCAGCCTCTAACTTTTTCCTATATCCATCTGGATCATCATACCAATCTGGTGTCTGATAGAGCATGCTCTGCAACAGTGTTTCCAGCCAGTAGGAGTTCACCTGAGGCAGACGTTTCGCCCCCAAAAGATTCTCTAAAGAGTCAGGAATGGTCAATCCTTGAGAATGCATATAAATCAACATAGCAGACAAGTACTTGGGATCTTCTAAGAGTAAATCAGATGAAATGTCTCCTTTGAGTACCTTTGAACCTGACACTAGAGCTTGAAAGTCAGGATTGACCAAAAGCTGATGGATATACTCCCACTTTCTATCTTCAAACTGCCTGAGGTGTTCCGACTCTTCAGCTGTTGGTGAACAGATATAAACAAAATCCTGATGAGGACAGAGGGTGTTTTCTTTTACTAGCTCTGGAACGGTGATCTCTTGGTCAATCTCTCCGCACATTTTGATATAGCGTTCCCAGAGTTCAGGCTCGCTGTCATAAGGTGGTGTCGCTGTCAGGGAGATGACTTGCAGCTGTCCATACTGCTTACGAAAATCTTCTAGACTTCGCCACCATTCATTGCGTAGATGGTGGCATTCGTCTAGGCAGAAAGTCCCTACTCCCTGCTCTTTTAGACTAGCAAGTAGGTTAAATCCTGTAAAATCTTCTATCTCTCCTTCTTCCTTGGAGTTAATCTGATTCATAGCACTATGAAAGGCTTGATAGGTCACAATCGTTAGTGCCTTCATCTCCTTTAAGTTTTGGGAAACGAGATCTGAAATCTTCTGTTCGTTCTCTAAAAAGGCTGTTTGGATCCTATCTACCCATTGTTCACGAATGGTGACAGTTGGAACCAAGACAAGGGCTGGGTTGCCAAAACGAGCGATCAGCTCGATACCAATGGTGGTCTTTCCAGACCCTGGTGCTGCCACTAGGTGAACATGCCCATCTGTTTGATAGCTCTGAAAACGATCTAAGACTTCCTTTTGGTACTTTCTCCATCTTCCTTTAAAATTTAAATCTAACATTTCTTTCACCGTTATATCTCTTGACTTACTTCTTTAATTGTACCACACTTATATAAAAAGCAAGATAAGGAATCAAATTAGTCTTTATAAGAAAAATATGGTATAGTAGAATCATACTATCTATAAGGAGTTTCTATGTCACAGGATAAGCAAATGAAAGCTGTTTCTCCCCTTCTGCAGCAAGTCATCAATATTTCGTCTATCGTCGGGGGAGTCGGCACCTTGATTTTCTGCATTTGGGCCTATCAGGCAGGAGTGTTACAGTCCAAGGAAACCCTATCGGCCTTTATCCAGCAAGCTGGGATTTGGGGACCACCACTCTTTATCTTTTTACAGATCCTACAAACCGTTGTTCCGATCATTCCGGGAGCTTTGACCTCAGTGGCTGGGGTCTTTATTTACGGCCACATCATCGGAACTATCTATAACTATATCGGCATCGTGATTGGCTGTGCCATTATCTTTTACCTCGTCCGTCTCTATGGGGCTGCTTTTGTCCAGTCGGTCGTCAGCAAGCGCACCTATGACAAGTACATCGGTTGGTTAGATAAGGGCAATCGTTTCGAGCGGTTCTTTATCTTTATGATGATCTGGCCAGTTAGCCCAGCTGACTTTCTCTGCATGCTGGCTGCCCTTACCAAGATGACCTTCAAACGCTATATGATTATCATCGTGTTGACCAAGCCCTTTACCCTAGTGGTTTATACTTATGGTTTGACCTATATTATTGATTTCTTCTGGCAGATGTTTTGAGAATAGAAAAATCCGTTTGGTTTCCCAAGCGGATTTTTAGAGCATAGATAGACTATAGCCTGATACTAAATATACTTTGGTATGGAAATCATGCCTATTTTTCGATAGTGAATCGAGGACTTACCTAGCCTTTCCGCCGTGATAAAAACACCTGAAATCTAATGGTTTCAGGTGTTCGGGAACTTTGAGACATTAGGCTCAAAGTTTCGATATAAAATTTCGAAGAAAGGCGCTACCGCCCGTAATCACTTAAGGAAAGGCTCAAAAAAATTGCCTTCAAACAAAAAAATCCGTTTGGTTTCCCAAGCGGATTTTTTGTTTGTTTTATTTTGCGACACTCTTAGCAAGGACAAAGTTTCCAAGTGTGGCAGAACCATTTCCAGCAACTGCTGGAGTGACAATGTAGTCACGCACATCTGGTACTGGTAGGTAGCCGTTGAGGAGAGCTGTGAATTTCTCACGCACACGGTCCAGCATGTGTTGTTGAGCCATGACTCCACCACCAAAGACGATGACATCTGGTCGGAAAGTCACTGTCGCGTTGACAGCAGCTTGAGCGATATAGTAGGCTTGGACGTCCCAGACAGAGTTGTTGAGTTCGATGTTTTCACCACGAATACCTGTACGAGCTTCCAAACTTGGTCCAGCAGCAAAGCCTTCCAAACAGCCTTTGTGGAAAGGACAAACGCCATTAAATTCTTTTTCAATATCCATTGGGTGTTTGGCTACATAGTAGTGACCCATTTCAGGGTGACCTACACCTCCGATAAACTCACCACGTTGGATGACACCTGCACCAATCCCTGTACCGATCGTGTAGTAAACCAAGTTTTCGATACGGCCAGCAGCATTGTTACGAGCAACTACTTCACCATAGGCAGAGCTGTTTACGTCGGTTGTGAAATACATGGGTACGTTGAGGGCACGACGAAGGGCACCAAGTAGGTCTACATTTGCCCAGTGAGGTTTTGGAGTCGTTGTGATAAAGCCATAGGTTTTTGAGTTTTTGTCGATATCAATGGGACCGAAGGAACCGATGGCAAGGCCTGCAAGATTATCGAATTTTGAAAAAAATTCGATGGTTTTATCGATGGTCTCGATAGGAGTTGTTGTAGGAAATTGTGTTTTTTCTACAATGTTAAAATTTTCATCTCCGACAGCACAGACAAACTTTGTACCGCCCGCTTCTAAGCTTCCATATAATTTTGTCATGATAAACCTCTTATCTTTGTTTTCTCTATTATAGCACATTTTAAAAGGCTAGATTTCTCAATATTTTAGATTTTCCTCTGTAAATCTTACCATCCAAGTAAAAACGAACAAACATGATATTTGTTCGTTTTGTTTTTAGATTTGATTTTTGAAGAGAATTAGGCTTTCACTTCGATGATAGTGTCACCCTTGACAACTGAACCGCTTGCGACTGGTGTCACAGAAGCGTAGTCTGCCGTGTTAGTTACGATAACCATTGTTGTGTCGTCAAGACCAGCAGCAGCGATTTTGTTTGAGTCAAAGGTTCCAAGAACGTCACCAGCTTTGACCTTGTCGCCTTGAGCAACCTTTTGTTCAAAGCCTTCACCGTTCATAGATACCGTATCGATACCAACGTGGATCAAGATCTCAGCTCCATTTGCTGTCTTCAAACCATAAGCATGTCCTGTAGCAAAGGCGATTGATACTTCTGCATCAGCTGGTGCGTAAACCACACCTTGGCTTGGTTTTACAGCAATCCCTTGTCCCATTGCACCACTTGAAAAGACTGGGTCGTTAACATTCTCAAGAGCAACTACATCACCAACGATTGGAGTTTGGATTGTTTCATTTTGAGGAGCTACTGGAATGTTACCAGTTGTTTCTTCTTGGACCAAACGTTCTGTCGCTACTTCAGTAGCAACTTCTTCTTCGTCTTCGTCTTCGTAACCAAACATGTAAGTAAGGGCGAAACCAAGAACGAATGATACAGCTACCATAAGAAGGTATTGGAACAATTGACCATTACCAACGTACAACATTGTACCAGGGATGATGGTGATACCATTACCAGTACCAGCAAGGCCAAGGATAGAAGCCAATCCACCACCGATAGCACCAGCGATCAATGAAAGGAAGAATGGTTTACGGAAGCGCAAGTTTACCCCGAAGATAGCAGGCTCTGTAATACCGAGGAAGGCAGAAAGAGCAGCTGGGAAAGCAAGTGTTTTTAGTTTAGGATTTTTAGTTTTGACACCAACGGCAACAGTTGCAGCCCCTTGAGCTGTCATCGCTGCAGTGATGATGGCGTTGAATGGGTTCACATGGTCAGCAGCAAGCAATTGCACTTCAAGCAAGTTGAAGATGTGGTGTACACCTGATACGACGATCAATTGGTGAACCCCACCGATAACCAAACCACCAAGACCAAATGGCAAGCCAAGAATCGCTTTTGTTCCGAAAAGGATATAGTTTTCAACCACGTGGAAGACTGGTCCGATGACAAAGAGTCCAAGGATAGACATGACCAAAAGTGTCACGAATGGTGTCACCAAGAGGTCCAAGACATCTGGAACCACTTTGCGGAGAGCTTTTTCAAACTTGGCTCCAACAACCCCGATGATGAAGGCTGGAAGTACGGAACCTTGCAAACCAACAACAGGAATGAAACCAAAGAAGTTCATAGCTGTTACTTCACCACCTGATGCTACTGCCCAAGCGTTTGGAAGTGAACCAGAAACCAGCATCATACCAAGGACGATACCAACGGCTGGATTTCCACCAAATACGCGGAAGGTTGACCATACAACCAAACCTGGCAAGATGATGAAGGCTGTATCTGTGAGGATTTGGCTGTAAATGGTAACATCTTCTGGAAGTGTCATTCCAAGAGCATTCAAGAGACCACGAACACCCATGAAGAGACCAGTTGCTACGATAACTGGGATGATTGGCACGAAAACGTCACCGAAAGTACGGATAGCACGTTGGAACCAATTTCCTTGTTTAGCAGCTTCTGCTTTCATGTCTTCTTTAGAAGATGTTGGCAAACCAAGCGCAACGACTTCGTCGTACATCTTGTTTACTGTACCAGTACCAAAGATAATTTGGTATTGACCTGAGTTAAAGAAAGCTCCTTGAACTTTATCCAAGTTCTCAATCACTTCCTTATTGATTTTCCCTTCATCTTTGACCATGACACGTAGACGAGTCGCACAGTGGGCTACACTGTTGACATTTTCACGTCCGCCAAGGGCTTCGATGACCTTTTTTGCAATATCCTGATTGTTCATTTGCAAAAATCTCCTTATAAAATTTTGTTCTTGTTTGAAAGCGATTTTATTCGCCCTACGACTATTATTTTATCACGTTTCTAAAATATGTCAAGCGTTTTGCAGAAATTTTTATTCCCTTTCTTTTTTCTCTGATTATTTTTGCTCGTTTTTGAGGGATATTTTCTTTTTCCTCAAAAAAATATCTTTATATTAGAGGATTCAAAGCTTTTTATTTACATTTTCTTTCATTTTTTCGTGAAAATTTGCCAGATTTCCTTTACTTGATTTCCGTCAATCGTTTGACATATTTTTCTCTTTTTTAACATAAAAGACTTGCTTTTTTTGCCGAAAACGTTTACTATTAATAATAGAATAGAACTTATGGAGGAAAGATAAAATGGAATGGACAACTGAGCGCCGTTACAGACGCTATGAAGACTGGTCTAATGATGAAATCAAGCAAATCAAGGAAAAGATGACTCAATCTCCATGGCACACGCATTACCATGTCGAGCCTAAAATGGGGCTTCTCAATGATCCAAATGGCTTTTCTTATTTTAATGGCAAATGGATTCTCTTTTACCAGAACTTCCCCTTTGGTGCAGCCCACGGGTTGAAGTCTTGGGTGCAGCTTGAAAGTAATGATTTAGTGCACTTTACAGAAACTGGAGTCAAAGTTTTGCCAGATACTCCATTGGATAGTCACGGTGCCTACTCTGGTTCTGCCATGCAGTTCGGCGATCAGTTGTTCCTGTTTTATACAGGAAATGTCCGTGATGAAAACTGGATCCGTCACCCTTACCAGATTGGTGCTTTGATGGATAAGGATGACAAGATTACAAAGATTGACAAGATCTTGATTGACCAGCCAGCAGACTCTACTGACCACTTCCGCGATCCGCAAATTTTTAACTTTAAGGGACAATATTATGCTATCGTCGGTGGACAGGACTTGGAGAAAAAAGGCTTCGTCCGTCTCTACAAAACTGTGGACAATGACTACAAAAACTGGCAGGCAGTTGGCGACCTTGACTTTGCTAACGACCGTACTGCCTACATGATGGAATGCCCAAATCTAGTCTTTGTAGGGGAGCAACCTGTCCTTCTCTACTGCCCACAAGGTTTGGATAAGGACGTTCTAGACTATGACAATATCTATCCAAACATGTACAAAATCGGGGTTTCCTTTGATCCTGAAAATGCTAAAATGGTAGATGTGTCTCCATTGCAAAATCTAGACTATGGTTTCGAAGCCTATGCAACGCAAGCCTTCAACGCTCCGGATGGACGTGCGCTAGCAGTAAGTTGGCTTGGGTTACCAGATGTTTCTTACCCATCTGACCGTTTTGACCACCAAGGAACCTTCTCATTGGTCAAAGAACTCACTATCAAAGATGGCAAACTCTACCAATATCCTGTCGCAGCCGTCAAAGAACTTCGTTCTTCTGAAAAGGTCTTCTCAAATCGTACTCAAACCAATAACACCTATGAACTCGAGCTCAACTTAGAAGCCAATAGCCAAAGCGAGATTATCTTGCTCGCTGACAAAGAAGGCAAGGGGCTTTCAATCAACTTTGACCTTGTCAATGGACGGGTGACAGTGGATCGTAGTCAGGCTGGTGAACAGTACGCCCAAGAATTTGGTACGACACGTTCTTGCCCTATCGATAACCAAGCTACTACTGCCACTATCTTCATCGACAAGTCAGTCTTTGAAATTTTCATCAATAAAGGAGAAAAAGTATTTTCTGGTCGTGTCTTTCCACATGCAGACCAAAATGGTATCCTCATCAAGTCTGGAAACCCAACTGGAACTTACTATGAATTAGATTATGGTCGCAAAACTAACTGATGTCGCAAAACTAGCAGGCGTCAGCCCCACTACCGTCTCACGGGTCATCAATAAAAAGGGTTATCTATCTGAGAAAACCATTCAAAAGGTAAATGAAGCCATGCGAGAGCTAGGCTACAAGCCCAATAATCTGGCTCGAAGCCTCCAAGGAAAATCTGCCAAGTTGATTGGACTTATTTTTCCAAACATCAGTCATGTCTTTTATGCGGAGTTGATTGACAAGTTGGAACACCAGCTCTTCAAAAATGGCTACAAGACCATCATCTGTAACAGCGAACACGACTCGGAAAAAGAACGGGAGTATATTGAAATGCTGGAGGCCAATCAGGTAGACGGTATCATCTCAGGAAGTCACAACTTGGGAATCGAGGACTACAATCGTGTGACAGCACCGATTATTTCCTTTGACCGAAATCTATCACCAGACATCCCTGTCGTCTCCTCTGATAACTACGGTGGCGGGGTTCTCGCAGCCCAAACTTTGGTCAAGACTGGCGCCCAGTCTATCATCATGATTACAGGAAATGACAACTCTAACTCACCGACTGGACTTCGCCATGCTGGCTTTGCCTCTGTTCTCCCTAAAGCACCTATTATCAATGTTTCGAGTGACTTTTCGCCCGTCAGAAAAGAAATGGAAATCAAGAACATCTTGACCCATCAGAAACCAGATGCTATTTTTGCTTCGGATGATTTGACAGCTATCCTAGTTATCAAAATCGCTCAGGAACTGGGAATTTCTGTTCCTGAGGAGCTCAAGGTCATCGGCTATGATGGGACTTACTTTATCGAGAACTACTACCCTCATTTGACAACGATTAAGCAACCTATGAAAGAGATTGCCCACCTCACTGTTGATCTTCTCTTACAGAAGATTGAAGGCAAGGAAGTCGCGACAACTGGTTATTTCTTACCCGTTACTCTATTACCCGGTAAAAGTATTTAAACACAAGAAAACTCAGACCAATTCGTCTGAGTTTTTTTATGATCTTAAATTTTCGAGATAGCGCTGGGCTGTTTCGAGATTAAAGTTTTTTTCTGCAATCAAGTGCTCGACCAGTGGAGCGACTTCAGACTCACTAGCACCAGCTAGGAGAGCTAGGGATTTGGCCTGTAATTTCATGTGGCCTTGCTGGATGCCCGTACTGACCAAGGCTTTGAGGGCCGCAAAATTTTGGGCAAGCCCCATCGAAACGATAATCTGGGCTAATTCTTTGGCAGAAGGATTTCCCAGTAGTTCGTGACTAAGAGCTACACGTGGGTTGAGACCGATAGAGCCACCCTTGGTCGCTACAGGCATAGGGAGTGTCATCTGGCCCACCAATTCTTCTCTTTCCATGTCCAGTGTCCATTGACTAAGACCTTGATAGCGTCCATCTCGACTGGCAAAGGCATGGGCCCCGGCTTCGATGGCACGCCAGTCATTACCCGTGGCGATTAAAATGGCATCAATACCGTTAAAAATCCCTTTATTGTGAGTAGCTGCTCGGTAAGGATCAGCCTGCGCAAACTGGCTAGCCAAGGCTATTTTCTCCGCAATTTCTCGACCTTGGTCCCTTTGGGGACTCAAGTAGCGAAAGGCGATACGACAGCTTGCAGTCACCAGAGAATCGGTCGCGTAATTGGACAGGATCCCCATAAGGCTCTGTCCTTGACTGAGTTCTTCTAAGACTGGTTTCAAAGCTTCCAGCATGGTGTTGAGCATATTGGCTCCCATGGCTTCCTGAGTATCGACGTGGAGATAAACAACGAGAAAGTCTGTTTCACCTTTGATCTGCTCTACATGCAAATCACGCGCCCCGCCTCCTCGTTTAACGATAGAAGGATAGGCTTGATTGGCAAGTTCCAAGAGCTCGGCTTTCTTGCTGGCAATCTTCTCTTGCGCTTGTTCAGGATCAGCAACTTGATAAAGGGCTACTTGACCGATCATCTGGCGCTCATGTACTTGAGCAGTAAAGCCACCTGACCGCTTGATGATTTTGCTGGCATAGCTGGCCGCAGCAACCACTGAGGGTTCTTCTGTCACATAGGGAACTGTGTAGTCCTGACTATTCACCACAAGCTCTGGAATGATCGAATAAGGCAGAGAAAAAGTTCCCACGACATTCTCACTCAGCTGATCTGCAACTGCCAAGCTGACTTGTTCATTCTGCTCCAGACTCGTTTGCTTTTCAGGACTAAGGAGCGCCTGAGCTTTCAGCAACTCAAGGCGCTCATGGTATGATTTTTTAGAAAATCCATTCCAACTTATCTTCATTATTTTTCAACCTTGCTATAACGGCGTTGGTGGTCGACAATTTCAACCAAGGCATAGTCTTGATGTTCATAACCTGCAAATTGGGCTGAACCAGACTCATCCAACTGCAAGTCTTCGAAGAAGACTTTTTCATAGTCTGCAACAGACAATGCTGTACGTTGCTTGAGTTTGCTCAAGCGGTCCTTATCAAGGTAAGCCTCATAGCCTTCGACCAATTCACCACTAAAGAACTCTGAAACCGCTCCACTTCCGTAACTGTAGAGGGCAATTTTATCTCCAGCCTTCAAAGTCTCTGCATTTTCCAAAAGAGAAAGGAGACCGAGAAAGAGGGAACCTGTATAGATATTTCCAATCATCTGACTGTAGAGAATGGACTTATCAAAGTTCTCTTGCAAACTATCCTGTTTTTCTTTAGACAAAGTTTTGTCCATCATCTTGCGTAAGCCTTTTAGGGCCAGCTTAGGATAAGGCAAGTGGAAGCAGATAGCCGCAAAGTCGTCCATAGTCCAATCATAGCGTTTCTTGTATTCATCCCAAGTCGTTGTCAGGCAATCAAGATACTGTTGGGTCGAGTACATGCCATTTACATAAGGAGTGCTTGAATAGTTCGGACGCCAGAAATCCATGATGTCGCGCGTTTGGGCAACGTTATCATTGTTAAAGGCCATAATGCGCGGATTTTGGGTGATCAGCATCGCCACACTTCCAGCACCCTGAGTTGGCTCACCTGGAGTTCCCACACCATACTTGGCAATATCACTGGCAATGACCAAAACTTTGGACTCTGGAGAATTTTCCACATGCAACTTGGCATAATGGAGGGCAGCTGTTGCTCCATAGCAGGCTTCTTTGATTTCAAAACTACGAGCGAAAGGCTGAATGCCTAATAGGCCATGAACAAAGACCGCTGCCGCCTTACTCTGGTCAATCCCTGACTCGGTCGCCACGATGACCATATCGATTTCTTCTTTTTCTTTATCTGTTAAAATAGAGTTGCTTGCACTAGCAGCCAAGGTAACAATGTCCTCTGTCAGTGGCGCAATACTAATTTCATTTAACAAGAGTCCCTTGCTAAATTTTTCGGGGTCAACTCCCCTCGCTTCTGCTAAGTCTTGTAATTTCAAGACATATTGACTGGTCGCAAAACCAATCTTATCAATACCGATTGTCATATTTACCTCTGTTTTTTCATTCATTGTAAAAAATCGTTTCATTCTATTTTATCACAAATAGGGGCAAAAGAGAGAAAAAAGACTTGATTCACCAAATCAAGTCTTTGCTTTGACGGCATTAGGAAGAGATTCCTCGCTGCTTTCGGATGTAGTAATAAAGCTTTAGAATTACCGTTCCACTTGCCATTCCGATAGAAATGACCAGAGCTAACATAACCACCAAAGTCGCGCTTGCAATAGCATGGCTGTAATCGCCTGTCACAAAGAAAGCTGTCGTTCGATAGGATAAATAACCCGGCACCAAGGGGGCAAGAATGGCCAAGACAAAGACCACCGCTGGTGTCTTATAGACAATACTTAAAATCTGGCTGATGCAAGAACCAACCACCGCTGCGATAAAGGTCGCAACGATGACATTGGTTGGTTCTTTGAGTACGAGATAGAGGAGCCAAACGCCCATTCCCAAAACCCCACCAGGTAGGAGCATGGAGCGTTGGACATTCAGTACGATTAGAAAGGTGATAATGGCGAGCAAACTCGCCACTGCTTGGAGCAAAATACTTGTTAGAGTCATCTTATGTCATCAAAACCAGGGCGACAGAGGTGCCGGCCCCTAAAGCGAGGGTAATGAGCAGGGATTCAAACATCTTGCTCATACCAGAGTTGATATGGTTGGTCATGATATCCCGAACCGCATTGGTCAGAGCAATCCCTGGAACAAAGGGCATGACCGCTCCTGCTATAATCAGGTCTGCTGTCGAAGGAAATCCTGTATAGCGGGCCCAGAACTGGGCAATCAATCCGAAAACAAAGGCACCCGCAAAGGCCGTTACAAAAGGAATGCGGACAAACTTCTCTACATAGAGAGAGAAAGCAAAACCAAGTAAGGTCGCAATGGCTGCACCAAAAGCATCATAGGTATTCCCCCCGAACATAATCGAGAAAAAAGGGGCACTGAGAGTTGCTGCAATAGTCACTTGGAACTTGGTATAAGGAAGAGCTTGATTTCTGATTTCCTTTAGCCTTTCAAAGGCTGTAGAGAGATCGATTTGCCCTCCGACAAGCTCCCGCGATACTTGGTTGACATCGCAGACTTTTTCGATGTTATAGGAGGAAGACGTCACCCGTTTCATCCGAGAAATATTGGTGTTTTCAATCGAAAAGAAAATAGCCGCGGGCATGGCAAGAACGTTGCAATCCACTATTCCTTGTGAATGGGCAATGCGGATCATAGTGTCCTCAACCCGATGAATCTCTGAGCCACTTTTCAGGAGAATGGTTCCTGCTAACATAATCACATCAATGACGGCATTCAACTCTTTTGATTCGTCCATTTTCTCCTCCTTTTCTGCTTCCTATATTTTATCACAAAAATCAATGAAAAAAAATCTTTGTCATGATTTCATGACAAAGATTGGGTTAATTTCGTTCATTGCTTGACGTTCTACCGCCATCTGAAGAATCCGTTGTAGGGTTGCTACCTTGATTGTTACTCTGTGAAGGCGTCGTGTCTGTTCCTGGATTTCCGTGTTGAGACGAACTTGATGAAGAAGGAAGTGGTTTTGGTTTATAAATAGAAATCTTAACACGTGTTTTATTGAGATCTACCTTTTCTCCAGGTTTAGGGTCCTGACTAACAACTGTTCCTGCAGTAGTTCCTTCAGGAGCAGTTGATACTTCCACAACTTCGATATTAGCCTCTTTTACACCAACAATCTGAGTCAAATTGTTCTTAGTAAATTCGAGACTTGAACCAATGTAACTTGGCATCGAAACGCTGGTCACCTTCTTAGCAACTGTTAAGGTAATCGTGCTGGCTTTCGTGAGATCGTAAGTACTTCCTGCAGCTGGGGTTTGCCTAATGACTGTTCCTGGATCGCTTTCGCTAGATTCCTCTTCCTCGATCTTGATAAGATTTTCTGGAACCTTTTTCTCTTTGAGCTCTGCGACAACATCCGAGGACTTACGTCCTACATAGTTACTTAGTTGGAAGGATTGCTTACCTGATGAAACGATTAGATTTACTTTACTTCCTTCTTTTCGACCGCTTCTAGCTTCTGGATCTGTTCGAATGACGCGACCTTCGGCTACTGTGTCGCTGGCCTCTGTCTTTTCTTCACCTACTTCAAAATTAGCTTTCTTCAGTGTCTCTTTAGCTTCAGCAACTGTCTGTCCCGATACATCTGGAATAGCAATAGTCGCTGGAGTTCGGGAGAAGATCCAAATCAAAGAGGCTGCAACTAGCAAGGCACTGGCCAGTAAAATCATATAGCGAGCTTTAAACTTCCGTTTTTTCGCTGGTTTTGGTACTGGTGCTTCATCTACCACCTGCTGAGTCTGCTGTTTTGATTGAGGTCGCTCTAATTGTGGCTTAGCCTTTGGAATAGAGGTCAGAGTGCTTTGTGGAACTTTAGGCAAGGTCTTGGTATCAACCTTGCTTGCCTCATCAAAGACTAGCTTTGGTTCTCTCCTACGATTGTGAGACAAACAACTCGACAAGTCCACATACATTTCTGATACAGACTGATAGCGATCTGTCAATTTCTTGGCCGTTGCCTTGATAACGACATTTTCCAAAGCTTGTGGTACTGCTGGATTCTCAGCAATAACAGATGGAAGTGGTTTTTGGAAATGCTGGAGGGCAATAGTCACCGCACTATCCCCATCATAAGGGATATGTCCAGTCAACATTTCATAGAAAATAATCCCCATAGCATAGATGTCACTCTGCACAGTTGCCTTGGAACCACGGGCCTGCTCAGGTGAGAGATAGTGGACTGAACCGAGCATGGAGTTAGTCTGTGTCAGACTGGTCTCTGCAAAAGCCACGGCAATCCCAAAGTCTGTAACTTTGGCAGTTCCATCTGGTGTCAATAGGATATTTTGAGGTTTCAAATCTCGGTGGATAATCCCTCTCGTATGCGCCAGACGCATCGCCAAGAGAATCTGTCCCATAATACGGACGGCTTCTTCATTTGAGAGAGGGGAGTGTTCTTTAATATAACGTTTGAGGTCAAGCCCTGCCACATACTCCATAGCTAGATACTGCTGACCGTCTTCCTCACCGATATCTGTTATTCGAACGATATGGGGATGATCCAGATCCGCCATGGCTCTCGCTTCACGTTGAAAACGTGCCACAGCAATCGGATCTGTCTGATAGTTAGTCCTCAGGACCTTAACCGCCACTTCTTCCCCGTCTAGGATCAAATCCTTGGCCAAGTAAACATCCGCCATGCCTCCTCGACCAATCTGTTTGATAATCCGATATCGTCCGGCAAAAATCTTGCCGATCTGGATCATTCTACTTCCTCCTCATTCATGTGAACAAGGGCAACCGTGATATTATCTAAGCCTCCTGCATTGTTTGCAAAACGAATCAAAGTTGCCGCCTTGTCTGCCAAGGAAATATCACTCGTTACAATATCGTAGATATCGCTTCCTGAGATCATATTGGTCAAACCGTCACTGTTGAGCAAGAGGTAGTCTCCTGGCTCTAGGCTAACCATGCCAAAATCTGGTTGAATTTCATCTTTTTGCCCAATGGATTGGGTAATAATATTTTTCTGCGGATGAATTTCTGCCTCCTCTGGAGTTAGCTGACCAGCCTTTAGCAGAGCATTAACCAAAGAATGATCACTTGTGAGCTGGCGATAATTTTCACCACGGATCAAACCGATACGAGAATCACCGATATGGGCATAAATAGCTTGATTTCCAATAATGGCTACTGCTTCAAGCGTTGTTCCCATCCCCTTATAGGCTTCGTCTTTCCCCATCTGATGAATTTTTTGATTTTCAAGTTCCAGATAGTGGGCAAACCATTCACGGACCTCATTGACGGTGTCGATTTGGGTATCAACCCAAGCCACGCCCAGGTCTGTTACCGCCATCTCACTAGCGATATTTCCTGCACGGTGTCCTCCCATCCCATCAGCCAAGAGGATCATGGTGCGCCCTGCTCGGTTGACAAAGTGATTGACATAGTCTTGGTTATTTGTTCGTTTCTGACCAACATCTGTTAATAATGCTATTTCCATTGTGTCAGTTCCTTCCTAATCAGATATCTTGCGGAATTGGCTGATAAAGAATCCATCACTTCCGTACAATTCAGGAGTGATCAAGATACAGCCGTCCTTCAAAATATCCTTGCATTCATGTTCTAGTTTAACCTGCTCAAACTCGGGGTGACTTTCTAAAAATGCCTCAACGACGTGAAAGTTTTCCTCTGAGACGATAGTGCAGGTACTATACGTTATTATACCACCTTTTCGTAAGGTTTGACAAACACTACCTAGTATTTCCAGCTGAATTTGCTGTAATGATGCGAAATCCGCCGTTTCTTTATTGTATTTGATATCTGGTTTGCGACGTAAGAGGCCAATCCCAGAACAAGGAGCATCTACTAAAATCTTATCAAACGAGTCCCGACCGAAAAACTCATGTACTTTTCTGGCATCCAATTTTTGCGTTTGCACTCGATCTGCTACCCCCAAACGTTGGGCATTTTCTTGGATCAAGTCCAACTTATGATCATAAAGATCCAAAGCCGTCACCTTACCGGATGTGAGGTAAGAGGCCATATGGACTGTTTTTCCGCCAGGAGCGGCACAAGCATCAAGCACCTGCTCATCGCCTTGTAGATCAAGAGTCGGAGCAACCAGTTGACTGGACTCGTCTTGGATGGTTATAGCCCCTTCTGCGAACAAATCATGTCCTGCAAAGTGGCCTTGCTCCTTGACCAGACCAGTGGCCGCCAAAGGGGAATTGGTCGCCTCTAACAAAGCTTTGATTTCCTCTTTTCGGCTCAAGTCGGTCACCCGGATGCTGGCCTTGTTACGCACCAAGAGACTTTTAAAGATGGCTTGTGCTCGCTCTTCACCGTATTCTTCCTTAAGCTTAGACACTAGCCAAACTGGGAGAGAATAGGAAATGGAATCACGCTTGTTTTTGCGTTTGATACTGGCAACATCTGGCCAGCCTTCTCTCAAAATACGACGAAGAACAGCGTTGACCAATTTTTCACTGCCTTTTTTACGGGCTTTGGCTAGTTCTACCGCTTCATTGACCACTGCGTGATTGGGAATCTTATCTAGATACCGAAGTTGGTAGGCGCTCAGAAGGAGCAGGATATAGAGCCAGTTATCTAGCTTATCCCGGTCTTCGATAAAGTGGGACAGATACCATTCTAGAGTCAGTTTTCGGGCTACTGTTCCGTAGACAATCTCTGTCACCAAGCCCTTATCTGCTGCTGAGAGTTGACTCCCCTTGAGGTGTTTGTTTAAGGCAATATTTGAGTATGCTTGGTTAACCAAAACATCCTCTAGCACTGCTAGGGCGAGACTTCTAGCCGTTTCTACTTTAGTCACCAAATCGTTCTCCTACTGTCAATGTCCGTCCAACTCCGTTGAGGAAGGAAGCGATATCCATCTTAGGCTTCCCAGCTGGCTGCACTTGCTTGAGAGACAGAGCCCCTTCAGCCGTTGCGACGATCAATTCTTTCTTGCCAATTGAGAGGATCTCACCTGGAGCTCCCTGACCTTCTACTGGCAGGGCTTCATAGATCTTAAAGCGATCACCCTTGAGAAAAGTGTGGGCAACAGGCCAAGGATTCATCCCACGGATTTGGTTGAAGAGTTGGCGATTGGTTTTAGTCCAATCGAGTTTCTCTTCTTCTGGCTTAATATTTGGCGAGAAAGTGACTTGACTAGGATCTTGTGGTTCAGGTTGGATTTCTCCTGCTAAGTAGCCAGGTAGCGTATCCAAAAGCAAATCGCGACCAACGATTGCCAATTTTTCAAACAAGGTGCCGACATTGTCCTCATCTGTGATGGGAATACTGCGACGAGAAATCATATCCCCTGCATCCATTTCCTTGACCATCTCCATAATGGTCACACCAGCTTCCTCATCCCCTTGAATCAAGGCATAATGAATGGGTGCGCCACCACGGTGTTTGGGAAGAAGGGAAGCGTGAACGTTGACCGCAAAATCCATGCTATCAAGGAGTTTACTTGGGAGAAATTGTCCAAAAGCAGCAGTGATAATTCCATCTGCTCCTAGCTTCATAATGGCTTCCATCTCTGGACTTCCAGATAATTTTTCAGGCTGGTAAATGGGAAGACCTGCTTCTTTGGCAGCCTGCTTGACTGGGGTTTCTTGGATTACTTTTTTACGGCCGACAGCGCGGTCTGGCTGGGTCACAACAGCTAGAATCTCGTAACGATCATCTGATAACAAACCCTTCAAAACTGTCGCTGAAAAATCGGGAGTTCCCATAAAGATTAGTTTTGTCATTTCTTCTCCTTCTTATAAAAATTGCTGCGGCTCATGGTCAATACTGAGACGAAGCTCGCTATTGTCCCGTTCTTGAGTCAAGGCCAAAACTCGATTTAGAGTCGGTCCCAGCTCATCTTCTAAACGGTATTTAATCAAAATCTGGTAATGATAAAGGTTGTGGGTACGGGCGATTGGTTTTGGTGTTGGTCCAAGGATTTTACTAGTTTCTGATAATCCTGAGCGCAAAATTCCCATAACTTCATAGGCACGTTTGACAACCTCTTCTTCTTTCTTGTGAGAGAGGGTAATCCCAATAGTGAAATAGTAAGGCGGGTAGCCGAGTTGGCGCCTGATACTCATTTCATAGGCATAAAAACCTTCATAATCCTGATCTTTTGCAAAACGAATGGCATAGTGCTCCGGATTGTAAGACTGGATCAGGACCTGCCCAGCCTTTTCTGCACGACCTGCACGGCCTGCCACCTGGGTTAAGAGCTGGAAGGTTCTCTCAGAAGAACGGAAATCAGGCAGATTCAAGGCCGTATCCGCATTGAGAACTCCGACTAGGGTCACATTTGGAAAATCTAAGCCCTTGGCAATCATCTGAGTTCCCAGCAAGATATCTGCCTCCCCTCGGCCAAACTGGTCAAGAAGAGCTTGGTGACTGCCTTTCTTGCGGGTCGTATCCACATCCATCCGCAGAATGCGGGCCTGAGGAAAGAGCTCTGCTAGCTCATCATAGGCTTTCTGAGTCCCCGTCCCGTAGTAACGAATACTGCGACTCTGACAGTTGGGACAGACCTGAGGAATCCCCTTTGAAAAGCCACAGTAATGGCAGTTCATGGTCTTGGTATCCATGTGGAGAGTCAGAGAAATGTCACAGTTGGGACAGCTATCTACCGTCCCACACTCTCGACACATAACAAAGCTAGAATAACCCCGACGGTTGAGCATGAGGACTACCTGCTCTTTTTTATCCAGACGGTCTTGGATGGCCTCTAGCAAAGGATGCGTAAAGTTTGACGTCTCATTCTGTCCGATATAGTCTCGAAAATCAATCACTTGAACCTCAGGAATAGTGGCTAAAGGATTGGCCCGTTGGGTCAGGCGTAAGTGTTGATAGACGCCTTTTCCAGACCGCGCACGGCTTTCTAAGCTCGGTGTCGCTGAACCAAGGACTAGGGCTGCTTGATTGTACTGGGCCCGTAAGATGGCGACCTCTCTGGCATGATAACGGGGATTGCTGTCTTGTTTGTAGCTAGCTTCATGTTCTTCATCGATAATCATGACACCCAGATTTTTCAAAGGGGCAAAAATAGCCGATCGAGCTCCAACAACTACCTGCGCTTCTCCGCGCTCAACCTTGCGCCATTCATCGTACTTTTCACCATTGGACAAGCCTGAGTGAAGAATGGCTACTTTCTCACCGAAGCGAGCAATGAAACGCTCCGTCATTTGTGGTGTCAGGGAGATCTCAGGTACCAGCAAAATGGCTGTCTTACCCTTGTCCAAGGCTCCTTGGATAATTTGCAAGTAAACCTCTGTCTTCCCACTCCCTGTAATCCCTTGAAGGAGGAATGGAGGCTGTTGACTGCCAATAGCACTGACAACGGCATCACGCGCCTTTCTTTGTTCTGGATTCAACTCCAAAGGTCGGCTGACTTCAATGCCTTCAAAATAAGCGGCTGAGCGTTGCACTTCCTTTTGGACTAGGGTTAGAGCTCCTTGCTCCACAAAGAAGTTGACTTGCTCGCGTGAGTAGGATTCTAACAAACTAGCCAGAGGAGCACTCTTAGGATGAGACAGCAAATAGTCTCTCAGTTCTGCTTTTTTCTTTGCACGCGCAGAAATCTCAATCTGCTCTAGTCGAGTAGCATCAACCTCATACCAAGACTGGGTCTTGACCTTCTTTTGATCGACTGCTTGGTATTCTAGACGGAGTAGCCCTTTCCTAGTCAAACGCATCATTTCTGCCTGCTTGGCAAGGTCTAGAGAAGAAAAGGCTAGCGAATCTTCTGAACCAAACAAGCGTTCTTTGTCTTGCCGACTCAGACCTTCCAGAGGATAGAGAATCTTATCATAGCTAGAGTTTAAAAATCCTGGCAACATGGCTTTTAGGATGGAGATTTTGTAGGAAAAGACGGACTTGCGTAATTCCTCAGCCAACCAGAGTTGCTCTTGAGTCAAGACGGGGGAAAAGTCTAGCACTTCTGCAATCTCCTTCAAGTCCTGACCTTCCATCTCTTCTTCCGACTGGGACTCCAAACCCAGCACAATTCCTTGGATCAAACGATTGCCCTTGCCGAAGGGGACATGGACCCGCATACCGACTTCCAGCATCTCTACAAATTCTTCAGGGACCTTATAACTATAGGGCTGGTCCGTCTGCATCAGGGGAACATCCACGATAATCTTTGCGATAGCCATTTTCTCACCTCCTTCTTGTCAGTAAATTCTTGCAATAGAAAAAATAAGATTGAGTCCCCCCAACCTTAAATTTTTTCACCATCTTCTTTTTCTTTAGCGATTTGCTCTTTGATTTTCTTTTCTTCTTCTTCTTTGCGGCGTTTTTCTTCTTCGATACGGAGACGAACCGCTTCACGTTTTCCTTCTGGATCTGGGTGAATGGTTACATTTCCTGACTCGATTTCTTCTAAAGCACGAAGAGTTGATTTTTCAGACTTAAACTCTTGAGTTGCTGGCGCGCCTGCTTCTAGTTCGTGTGCACGTTTTGCTTCCAAGATTACGAGTGAATATTTTGATGGCACCTTGTCTAGCAAGGTATCAATAGAGGGTTTTAACATCATTTGCTTGTACCTGTTTCCTATAGTTTATCGAGTAGTTGGAGATTTTGGCAACATCTCCTGGTAGTGACCAATGACACGGTCCACACGGAAGTGTTCTGCTTCGATCACACGCTTGACACGTTCAGCAGCGAGGGGCACCTGATCGTTGACAATGGCATAATCATACTCACGCATGAGAGCAATTTCTTCCTTGGCTTTTTCGATTCGTTGAGCAATCACTTCAGCGCTATCTGTTCCACGACCTACCAAACGATCTTGCAATTCATCCAAATCTGGTGGCGTTAAAAAGATAAAGACAGCATCTGGAACCTTTTTCTTAACCTGAAGGGCTCCTTGGACTTCAATCTCAAGAAAGACATCGATTCCCTTGTCCAGAGTTTCATTGACATAGGTCAAAGGAGTTCCATAGTAGTTACCGACATATTCTGCATATTCCAACATCTGACCTTGACGTATCAGTTCTTCAAACTCTTCACGAGTACGGAAGAAATAGTCCACTCCGTCCACTTCACCAGGACGTTGCGCGCGCGTCGTCATCGATACAGAGTATTGAAATTGATTCTCAGAACTCTCAAAAATCTCTCTTCTAACCGTTCCTTTCCCAACTCCTGAAGGACCAGAAAAAACGATTAGCAAGCCTCGGTCTGCCATTATGTCTCCTTTAGTTAGTCTGTGAAATAAAGTAAAATTTCTCTCGGACACTGATGATAACGTCAGTTATCCTTCTACAGTCTTTCTATCTAGTGTAACAAAAAAGCAGTAATTTTTCAACTGCTCTTTCTTATTTATTTAGCATAATCTACTGCACGAAGTTCACGGATCACGGTTACCTTGATATTTCCTGGGTAATCGAGATTGTTTTCAATTTTCTCACGAACTTTGTGAGCCAAGATTGTGACTTTGTCGTCCTTGATTTGTCCTGGATTAACCATGATACGGATTTCACGTCCTGCTTGAAGGGCAAAGCTATTTTGCACTCCTTCAAAGCCATTTGCGATTTCTTCCAAATCATGGAGACGCTTGATATAACTTTCAAGAGATTCACTACGAGCACCTGGACGCGCTGCACTCAAGGCATCTGCTGCAGCAACGATCACTGCAATGACGCTTTCGGCTTCCACATCGCCGTGGTGGCTAGCAATGGTATTCACCACAACTGGGTGTTCCTTGTACTTGCGTGCCAACTCTGTACCAATCTCAACGTGGCTACCTTCAACCTCGCGGTCAATAGCTTTCCCGATGTCGTGAAGGAATCCAGCACGACGGGCAAGAGCTGCATTTTCACCAAGTTCACTGGCGATGATACCAGATAACTTAGCAACCTCAATCGAATGACGCAAGACATTTTGTCCATATGAAGTACGGAACTGCAAGCGTCCCATGATCTTCATCAAGTCTGGATGGAGGTTTGGCGCACCAATCTCGTAGGCAGCAGCCTCACCGTATTCACGGATTTTATTGTCAATCTCTTGACGGTTTTTCTCCACCAACTCCTCGATACGAGCTGGGTGGATACGGCCATCCTTGAGCAACATTTCCATGGTCATACGAGCAATTTCACGACGAATCGGATCAAATCCTGACAAGGTTACCACTTCTGGTGTGTCATCGATGATGACATCAACCCCTGTCAAACTTTCAAAGGTACGAATATTGCGACCTTCACGACCGATAATGCGCCCCTTCATGGTATCATCTGGTAGGTGAACTGTCGAGTTTGTTGACTCCGCTACATACTCACCAGCGATACGCTGCATAGCCTGAACCAAGATATCTTTGGCAATCTTATCTGAACGCTCCTTCACTTCTTGCTCAGCCTCACGAATGCGGCTAGCAATTTCCTTGGTCAAGTTTTCCTCTGTTTGAGCCAAGATAATATCTCGAGCCTCAGTCTGGGAAAGGGAACCGATACGTTCAAGTTCAGCTTCTTTTTGTCTTTCGACTTCCTCTAATTGCTCTTCACGTGCATCAAGGTTTTTTGCTCTATCAGAAATACTTTGTTCTTTTTGTTCAAGTGTTTTTTCTTTGTTCGTCAAATTGTCGTCCTTACGGTCAAGGCTCGTAGCTCTCTCCGTCAAACGACTTTCAATTTGCTTGAGCTCCTGACGTTCTGACTTAAATTCAGCGTCCACTTCTTCACGGTATTTTCTGGCTTCCTCTTTGGCCTCCAATAGTGCTTCTTTTTTAAGAGACTTGCTTTCGCTCTTGGCTTCATTTAGCAGTAAATCCGCTTCGCGCTCAGCTTGTCCTCGTAAATTAGTTGCTTCTTGTTCAGCATTTAGAAGCATCAACTCTGCAGCCTCTTGAGATGATTTCATCTTAGCTGAGATGCTGACATATCCAATGACTAAACCAATGATGACGGCAAAAACAACAATCGCAATGGTCATGATTTCCATGTTTTTACCTCATTAAATTTGTTTATCGAATGACATACATTCCTTAATATTCTATCATAAAAAACCGATTTCCACAAACCCAAATTGAAGAGTTTTGTGTGAATTTTTGAAGAAAATCCTTGGATTTCCAAGCAAGATTAAGAATCTTTAAAAATTTAAATTTCCACGAAAAACGAAGCAAAAAAGAGTAATCACCCACCAAAGACTACTTCTACAAATGGCTTAGAGAAAGTCCAGGAACAAGTAAAAGCGATTCACTGTGGACAGATTCAACAGCCAGATCCCTATCATCACACTACTTCAAAATACCAAAATTATACTGAATAAATTTCACATATTCCAACATATCAGTCGCGCTATAATAAAGCCTTTTATCCTCAAATTTTCAGGGAAACTTTAACACCTTGTAAGATTGACAGCCAGACGTTGACTTGTTCTGGTAAACTTCGCCATTAGTTGAAAGCAATCAGCAAGAATATAAGATGTCTAGTATTTGATTTTCAAAATTTCAAAAATTTAGAATGATAATTCTCGTTACTTTGAATGTTAGAAAAGAGAGAACCAATCTGATTCTCTCTCATGCTTAGTTAGATCTCACCCTCTACAGTTGACAAAGAGCCAAAAACCCCAGATAGCCTTGAGCTATCCGGGGTTCCTGTTTTCATCGCTAAAATGATATCAACAATTTCATTTTAGTCGATTTCTGGGACTTAGTCTTCTAAATCCATTTCAGAAGCTGCTGATTTCTTCTTCTTGCCAAGAAGAGAGGCAGTTGCCAAGG